>CAKMZR010000107.1 GCA_929200455.1 uncultured Alphaproteobacteria bacterium
ATCGCTTGAAGGTCTGTTCATGGTTTTGAAAGTTGCAATGTGGGGTGGTGGGGGACGTGGTGGGGTTTATGTGGAGTGGGGTTATTATATAGAAAAGATAGGTGCTGTGTCTAGAAAGATCAAGGTGTGTGTTTTTGAGTTGTGGGTATGAGAGGGAGGATGTGTTGTGCGGCGACGGTTGCGGGTTGGTTTTGATTTTTGAGGAGGTGGGGTATGAGTTTTTGGGTTTGTGAGATTTGCGAGGAGGGTTCTTCGATGAGGATTTTCAGGGCGTGGGCGAGTTTTTTTGGGGAGCATTGTTGTTGTATGAATTCGGGTATGGGGGGTTGTTTGTGGAGGTGAATTGCGAGGATATTGAGGATTCCGACGTGAGATGTGTGGATGAAAAGCGGTGCGAGGAGGGAAGCGGCGAGGCCGATGATGGGATGGAGTGTATAGGCGATGACGGTAGGAATTTTTGCAACAGAGAGTTCGAGAGAAGCGGTTCCTGATGCGGTGAGGGCGGCATGTGAGCGGGCGAAGAGGAGGTGTCTTTGGGTTGAGGGGATGATGGGCGTGTGGAGGGGGAAGGCGTGGGGGCAGAGTTTTTGCACGAGGGGGATGAGATGGGGGGGTGTGACGATGAAAGGTTTGAGTTTGAGGTTGGGCATGAGGGTTGAGAGGATTTGGTGTGTTTTTCCGAAGATGGGGAGGAGTCTTTGGATTTCTTGGGTTCGTGATCCTGGCAGGTATGCTATGGGGATGTCTGAGTCTGAGATGAGGTGAAGGCGAGCGAATTCTTGGACTTTGTGTTCGGGGGGGATTTGGGGTTGGGCTGCGGGGAATCCGATGAAGAGGGAAGAGGCGTTGTGCTGTTGGAAGTAGGGAGGTTCGAAAGGGAGCAGGGTGAGGATGAGGTTGAAGTGTTGGGCGAATATTTTTGCACGTTTTTTTCTCCAAGCCCATACGGGAGGGGGATTGATGAGGATTTGGGGGACGTGTGGGCGTTGCGAGCGGATAATTTTTGCGTTGGCGAGAGCAAATCCCGGTGCGTCAAGTGCGATGACGGCGTGAGGAGGGTTTTGTTGTATGTGGGAGCGGAGTTGGTTACGAAATTTTCTGAGTAGGGGAATATTTTTGAGGTATTGCAGGGGCCATATGATGTCGCCGAATCCGAATTTTGCGGCGTCATGGAAGGGGATGAGGGTTGAGAGTCCTTGGGCTTGCATGAGAGGTCCGCCACACCCTGAAAAGGAGAGGGGCTGTTGCGTATGAGTACGAAGGGCGTGTATGATGTCGGCACCGATGGCGTCGGCGGAAGGTTCGCAGGCGGTGATGAGGAAGTGAAGGGTCATGGGAAGTAAGGAGAGGAAAAAGAGATGGGCGATCGAAGAAAAAAAGCGGAGGATGTGATGGGCGTGATGACGGGAGCGTTGGGTATTTTGAGTGGCGTGGGCAAGGAGATGAAGGGCGTTGTTCGTGAGAAGCTTGGGGTGGGAGAAGAGGCTGAGGCGGCAAAAGAGACTGGGGTGGGAAAAGGAAGTGGAGTGGAAGAAGAAGGTAGGGGAAGCGTGGAACTGTTGAGGGAGGAGTTGGCTGTGATGAGATTATCCTTGGCAAAAGAGCGTCAAGAGCGTGAAGCTTTGGAGGTTAGAGTATCAGAACTTGAGGGAGGAAAGGGGAAAAAGAAGAAGATTTGAAGAGGAGGTGGGTTTAAGAGGAGGGATTGTGCGGTTTGAGGTTGAGGGTATCCCAAAAGACGGCAGCGGGATTGAGTCCTGTAAATTTTTGTATTTCTTGGAATCCGGTGGGAGACGTGATGTTGATTTCTGTGAGAGCGGCCCCGATGACGTCGATTCCGGCGATGAGAATATCATTTTGTACGAGGAAGGGTTGGATTTTTTGACAAAGAGAGCGTTCTTGAGTTGAGATTTCTGCGTGATGAGCGACGGCTCCGACATGGAGGTTGCTTCTGTGATCATGCTCTGGTGCGATGCGGTTGATGGCTCCGATGGGTTCACCGTTGATGAGGATGATTCGTTTGTCACCATTTTTGATATCTGGGAGGAAGGCTTGAGCGATGACGGGTACGTTTTCGATGGCGGTGAGACATTCGAGGATGATGGGGAGGTTGGTATCTTGGGGCTTGACGTGAAAGACGCCCCGTCCGCCGTTTCCGTAGAGGGGTTTGACGATAATATTGTGGTGATGTTTTTGGGCGAATTCTTTTATGAGGCTGATGTCGTGAGAGATGAGGGTTTGCGGGAGGAGTTTGAGGATTTCCGGAGGAGGAATTTTTTCTGGAAAGTTTCTGACGGCGCGTGGATTGTTGACGACTCTGACGGAGGGAGGGAGGTGTTCGAGGAGGTAGGTGGAGGTGATGTAAGAGATATCGAAGGGGGGGTCTTGTCGTATGAGGACGGCGTTGCATGTGTCGAGATGAGTCCACATGGGTTTTTTGCATTTGGGTTGAGTGTTGGGTTTGAGTTCGAGGGGGTATGTGAAGGCTTTGAGTCTTCCGTTGTCGAGGGAGAGGGAGTGGGGGAGGTAATGGAGGACTCTGTAGTCTCGTTTTTGGGCTTCGAGGGCGAGGGCGAAGGAGGTATCCGTTTGGATATCGAAGTTTTCGGGGTTATCAGATTGGAGAGCGATTGTGATCACGGGCAAGAGGGGGGTGGGTTGTTTGAGGGGAGTTGAGGTGGCTGGAGTTGCGTTTTTTGAGGGGATGTTGATGTTTTTTGAGGTGGCTGGAGTTGCGTTGTTTGCGGGTGTGTGTTTGAGGTGAAGTGGGTTGAGGGTGTGTGTTGAGGTGAAGTGGGTTGAGGGGAAGTGGGTTGAAGGGAGGTTGAGGGTGTGAGGGTTGTTTCAAAAGGGGTCTGAGGGTCCGATGGTGACGATGAGAGGTTTTGTTTCCCACAGTGACTTTGCGAGAGAGTGTAGTTTTTCGGGTGTGACGGCTTGAATTTCTTGAGTATAGTATGAAAGGGTGTCTGCGGGTTTGTTTTCGAACAGGGGTTGGGTGAGGGAATGGGCGATGCTTGGGTTGTCTGTGAGGTCGAGTGTGAGGCTATTGATGGCGGCACTGCGTGCGGCATTGATAGTTTTTTTGTTGATGGGTTTTGAGACGAGGGATTGTATGGCGTCTTTGATGAGGGAGATGACTTCTGGAGTTTGTTGTTGTTCTGTGGCGGATTGTATGAAGACGAAGCCGGTATTGTGGGAATAGGAAACGGGGTAGGCTTGGACTCCGTAAGCGAGTCCGCGTTCTTTTCGGATGGAGGGCGTGAGGTAATGTTCTTCGAGGATTCGGGAGAGGAGGAGGATGGAGGGGAAGTCGGGATGGGTTCGAGAGATTCCCGGGAGAGCGAAGGTGATTTTGGTTTGTTCGAGGTCGTCATCTTGTAGGTGGATGTGTTTTCCCCAAGCGTTGGGTGAGGGAACTGCGGGTGGGGGTGGAGGGGGAGGGGAAGATGATTTTTTGGGGACGATGAAGTCGATGAAGGAAGCGGTTTCTTCTTTTGACATGGAGGTGAGGGCGACAAATTTCACGGGAGACGTTTGCCATTTTTTGTTGAAGTTGGTGATGTGATTTTTTGAGATGGAGGGGAACATGTGGGGTTGGGGTAGGCTTTGTTTTCCCCAAGGAGAGTTTTCATGGAAGAGAGCATTTATGACGGTACGTTGTACGCGATCGCTGGGATTTTTTAGTTGTTCGGAGAGGTCAATTTTTTGTGATTTTTTGAATCGGTTGAAGTCGTAGGAGTCGACGAAGTTTTCGTTGAGAGTTGCGCGGAAGAGATTTTTGAGGTTGTGTTGCGTGGAAGTGACGAAGTGCATTTCGACGAGGACGAATAGGGAAGAGATGTCGATACCGATGTAAGCGGAGAAGTTGTTGAGGATTTGATTTGTGGAGTTTCTGTCGAAGGAAGAGGTTCGTGTGGTGAGGAGTTCTTCTGAGAGGTTTGCGATGAGTTTGTGTACGGCGGGCGTGTGATCTTGGAGGCTACGATAGCTGAAGGGGTAGATTGCGTGGAGTGCTGTGATGGGGGAGTTGGGGGTATGGACATACCAGAAGGAGTGTCCTTTGGGAGAGGAGAGGATTTGGGGCACAGAGTCCTGATTTTGGGCGTAGAGGGGTTTGAAGAGGAGTGTGAGGAGGAGTGTGAGGAGGAGGAGTTGAGGTTTCATGGGGGTCTGGGTTTCTAGGTTTTAGGAGGGAGGGGATGGTTTTTCGAGGTTGACGAAGGGGTGTTCGTGGAAGAGTGTTTTTGCGACGGTGTGAATATGCTCGAGTCTGATGTTATTGAGTTCTTGGATGAGGTTTTGGAATTCTTGAGGTGTTTTGTTGTGGATGAAGAGTTTTGTGAGCATGGAGTCGAGGCTTTCGAGGTCATCGAAGCTGTAGGCGAAGGAAAGGAGGATACTGTTTTTGGCGTCTTGGAGATTTTGTTTGCTGATGAAGGATGGATTTTTGAGGAATTGGAGCAGGGTTTGAGAGAGTTCTTCGACATTTTTTGTGTTGTCGATATTTTCTGCCTGGATGTAGAAGAGGGTGGGTCCACGTTTCCAGGGGTTGTAGGATGCACTGACGCTGTGGGCGTATTGTGTTTCGTGGACGAAGGTTTTGAAGAAGGAGAAGCTTTCGTTTGTAAGGATTTCTGAGAGGATGGAGAGGGAAAGAGCGACTTGGGAGGGAGAGATTTTGTTATTAAATTTTTTGAGGAAGATGTGTCGGTAGTCGTCGGGAGGGAAGAGGGAGGGATTGTCGGTGAGGGAGGTTGTTTTCCAAGAGAGGTTTATGGAGGGGGCATAAATTTTTTCTTGGTGGGTGATGTGGAAGGTGGGTGCGCGTGCGGGGGGTTCAAAGAGGGTGGGATCATATTTTGAGTGGGTTTTTTGATTTTGGTTCTTTTGGGTTGGAGGTATATTTCCGTAGTATTTTTCGGCAAGAGCGAGGACGTGTGGGAAGGAGACGTCCCCGACGACGCTTATCATGGCGTTATGGGGTTGGTAGTAGCGATCATGGAAGTTTATGGTTTTTTCGAGGGAGAGTTCTTGGATGTCGGCATCGAATCCGATGGTGGGGTTTCTGTAGGGGTGGACGCGGAAGATGAGGTTTCGGAATTCTTCGTAGAAGAGGGATTGCGGTTCATTATCGACGCGAAGGTTTCTTTCTTCTGTGACGATTTTTTTTTCTGATTTAAATTTTTTGGGGTCGATGACGAGGAATTGGAGTCGTTCTGCTTCGAGTTCCATGACTTTGTCGAGGTGTTGAGGTTGTATTCTTTGGTAGTATTGGGTGAAGTCGTTGCCTGTGGAAGCGTTATAAACCCCGCCGATGGTTTCGAGCAGGGTTTCGATGGTTTCTTCGGATCGTTTGGAGGTTCCACGATGTCGGATATGTTCGAGGAGGTGGGCGAGTCCGTGTTCTTCAGGTTTTTCGTCTATGGAACCGACTTTGTAAGTGACGGTATGTAAGACGACGGGAGCGCGAGGATTTTCGACGACCATAAGACGCATACCGTTTTTGAGGATGGTGGTATGTATGAGGGGGAGTTGAGGGACTGTGACGGACTGGGGTGCGAGGGTGTTGGGAGGGGGGGAAGCATGAGAGGAGAAGGAGAAGAGGAAGAGGAGGGTTGCAGCGGAGAGGAAGTGTGTGATGAAGGATGTTTTGGACATGGGAATTTTTTCGGGAATTTTTAGATTTTTGAAAGGCTGAAAATAGGTACGAGCGTTAAGGTTTTGTTTGTTAAGTTATGGCTTCTTTTGGCAGTTTTGTGACTTGGAAGGAGGGGCAGGGGGGGGACGGGGGGGGGGCAAAGGTGG
>CAKMZR010000108.1 GCA_929200455.1 uncultured Alphaproteobacteria bacterium
ATTTCCGCTCTTTCCGTCAAAACCGAACGCATGTGGCGTGAACTCCCACACAATCCACTCTCCATACAACAGCACAAAGAATTCCTCACTCTCTTTTCTGCCCTCTTTGATGCCGTCTTCGAACGGGCCTCAATCATCGCAGAAAAATTCCATATCACTCCATATGACGCCATGCTCGATGCATTCGAACCAGGAATGCAACTCCATAACCTCAATCCCCTCTTCGAAAACCTCGAAACAGAACTCCCGAGCATCGCCCACGCCGCCATGAAACTTCATGCCGAAAATCCAAATCGCTTTTCCTTATCCGTCGAAGTGCAAAAATCCGTCTCCGAAATCCTCGCACAATCCGTAGGGTTCCAAAATATAAACGGACGACTCGACGAAAGTGCTCATCCCTTTTCAAGCGGAAACCACGGCGACCAGAGAATTACCGTACGCTACAATCCCGAAAACCCCCTAGAAGCCTTCATGGCCACCCTCCACGAGTGCGGTCATGCCCTCTACGAAAAAGGACTTCCTCACAACTTTCTACTCATGCCCGTCGGAAAAGCTCGAGGCATGGCTTTGCATGAAAGCCAGTCGCTCCTTGTCGAAAATCATATCGGACGCTCTCAAGAATACCTCCAGTTCATCGCAGATACCCTAAAACCTCACCGCTCCACATCCTCTCTCAACGCCCTCACCCAACAATGCCGCCATGTCAAAACCGACTACATCCGCGTCACATCCGATGAAGTCACCTACCCCTCCCACATACTCCTACGCTTCTCCATAGAAAAACAACTCTTCGCAAAAAAAATCTCCCCAAAAGATATCGAAGAAGTCTGGAACCTCGAACTCAAATCAAGACTCAACCTCCCGTCTCCTCCTCACCCAAAAAAAGGGTGGCTGCAAGATGTCCATTGGGTCGAAGGACTCTTCGGGTACTTCCCACACTACCTCGTCGGAGCCATGGCCGCTGCACAACTCTTCAATACCCTCTCCTCAAACATTCCCAATATCAAACAACAACTCGCCCAAGGACAAACACAACCCGTCCAAGATTGGCTCCGCACACATGTCCATCAAAAAGGAGCCCTACTCGATACACCCACGCTCATCCAAAATATCACAGGAAAACCACTCTCAAGCGAAGACTTCATCCTCCATCTCCGCTCTCGCTACACATCACCCTCATAACAGCTACCACTTATCGCTGGAAGCCTCCCGTTGCTTCCAAAACCCGCTCCACAATCTCTCGACCCCAACCTTCCAGCTCTTCGTCCGTAAAACTCAGTTCCACAGGCTGGAACTCCACGTTCAACGCCAGTGACTTCTTGCCCTCCTCGATACCCTTCCCTCGAAATACATCAAATACCCCCACCTTCCGTATCACGTCCGGGGCCACCTTCTTTACAAGACTCACCACATCACCCGCACGCACGTCCTCATCCACCACAAACGCAAAATCTCGCTCCACAGGCATCAAGAGCAGCTCCTTCCATGCCCCCTTCGCCACCTTCCCTTTCGAAGGCGGAATCCTGTCCACAAAGACCTCAAATCCATACACTTCCTCATCCTCTATCCCAGACAGACGAGACACACTCGGCTCTATCAGACCAAAATAACCAAGGCAAATCTTACCCAAATACAAAGCCCCGCTATGACCCTCACGATAGCCCCATCCTTTCACATCCTCTTCCGTTCGCAACACCAGCTTGCGAGGTGTCACACCCAAAGACTCCAGCACACTCAACGCATCAGCCTTCACATCAAAAACCGTAACCTTACGCGAAACTTCATCCCAACTCCTCTCGCAAATATTACCCGAGCGAAGGCCCGCAACACTCATCTCTTGCTCCCCACACTCGCTGCCATTATACATAGGACCCACCTCAAATAACGCCAGCGGAAACCTCTTGTGCTTCACATTCTCAGAAAGTTGCGGCAAAATTCCCGCCAACACAGAAGGCCTCATCGTCCCCTCTCCCTGTACCATCGGATTCTGTAACCTCAATGCCTCCATACCGCCCCCAAAAACTTCCGCCAAACGATCATCACAAAAAGACATCGAAACTGTCTCCAACATACCACGCTCAGACAATATATGGGCAGACACGCGATGGCGGCGGTAAAGCTCTTCCACCTTCGCGTCGATCAATCCTCCCTCGTCAAAAACACCCGCCGCTTCCACCTTATCCACTCCATACACACGAACCACTTCCTCAACCAAACAGGCATCCGTACTCACATCATAACGCCACGAAGGAATCTCAACCTCACAACCATCCCCACAGTCCTTCGCAGAAAAACCAAGATTACCCAAAATCTCCAACGACAAACCCTTCTCCACATCAAGACCCGTCAAACCCTTCACACGACCGTAGTCCATGAAGACCTTACCCTCAACCTCAACCCGACCACCCGAACCCACCACCTTCGAAACACTGCCCCCACATATCTCACGCACAAGACCGCTCACATACCGCACACCCCAGTCACAGGAAGCTCTATCCACCCCACGCTCAAAACGATAACGGGCCTCGGAAGCTATCCCGGTCTCCCGACCATCACGCACAACCTTAGACGGCGAAAATAATGCCACCTCCAAAAAAGCTTCCTCCGTAGAAGACTCACAACCAGACAATCCTCCACCCATAATACCCGCTATACCCTGAACCTTCTCCTCATCCGCTATCACCGTCACCCCCTCAGGAAGTCTATACTCCTCATCATGCAAAGAATAAAACTCTTCCCCCTCCCGAGACCGCCTCACCACCAGTCCCTTGCCGCTCAAACGACTCACATCATACATATGTGCAGGCCTCCCCATATCCAACATCACATAGTTCGTAATGTCCACAAGGGCCGATATCGGACGCATACCCGCCAACTTCAAACGCTCTCCCAACCAATGCGGACTCTCCACATTCTTCAAACCAGAAAAACTACAACCCATCACCCACGGACAATCATCACGCGACCCCTCATCCACAGACCAGCTCAGAAGACTCTCACCAGAAACTTCATCGCCTCCCCCCTCATCAAAAAACCAAGGACGCTTCAACTGGCCCAATCCCGCCGCCGCCAAATCTCGAGCCACCCCATACATTCCCAAACAATCTCCTCGGTTCGGCGTCACACCTATCTCATAAACCACATCATCTATGCCACGCCAAACCGCAAAACTCGTACCCACTTCCACGCCCTCTCCCACATCAATAATCCCATCATGCTCTTCCGATATTCCCAACTCACGCTCAGAACACAACATACCGGAAGATAACTCTCCCCGAATCTTTGACGACTTCAACTTCATACCACTGTCAGGAATAATACTGCCCACAGGCGCAAAAATACCATACATGCCCGCACGCGCATTCGGTGCCCCACAAACAACCTGATGCTCCTCCCCCGTACCCGTCACCACTCGACACACACGCAACGAATCCGCAGACGGATGCGGAAACGCCTCCTTCACATAACACACAGAAAATGAACGATACGACTCACCACCATCCTCTATACCCTCTACCTCAAGACCTAGATTCGTAAGAACATCACCTACTTCTTGCGGACTCCTATCCGTCTCCAAATGATCACACAGCCACTTGTACGATACTCTCATATCCCTACATCCAAATCGTTACGATTGCTTCATGTTCTCAAAGAAATCTTCGTTATTCTTCGTTCCCGTAAGTTTCCCCATCAAAAACTCCATACCCTCCACCGTACCCATCGGCGTAAGAATACGACGCAAAATCCACATCTTCGATAGCGCACCCTTCTCCGCCAACATCTCTTCCTTCCGCGTACCAGAACGCGTAATGTCTATCGCCGGGAAAATACGCTTGTCAGAAAGCTTCCTGTCCAAGACCAATTCAGAATTTCCCGTACCCTTAAACTCCTCAAAAATTACCTCGTCCATCCGACTCCCAGTTTCTACAAGTGCCGTCGCGATAATCGTCAACGAACCTCCCTCCTCCACATTCCGTGCCGCCCCAAAAAATCTCTTCGGCTTCTGCAACGCATTCGCGTCCACTCCACCCGTCAGAATCTTTCCAGAACTCGGAACCACCGTATTGTGCGCGCGCGCAAGACGCGTAATCGAATCCAATAAGACCACCACATCCTTCTTCTCTTCCACCAGTCTCTTCGCCTTGTTAATCACCATCTCCGCCACCTGCACGTGACGCGACGCCGGCTCGTCAAAAGTCGAACTCACCACATCCCCTTTCACCGTGCGAAGCATATCCGTCACCTCCTCAGGACGCTCGTCTATCAACAACACCATCAGGTGAACCTCAGGGTGATTCTTCTCTATCGCGTGTGCAATCGTTTGCATAATCACCGTCTTTCCCGTGCGAGGAGGCGCCACGATCAACGCCCTCTGCCCCTTACCCAACGGCGATACCAACTCTATCACACGCGTCGTCGGATTCGCTTTCCCGCGATCTCCTTCAAACTCCAAGCCCAACTTCTCGTCCGGGTAAAGCGGCGTCAAATCATCAAAACTTATCCTACGTCGTGTACGAGACGACTCCCGGAAATTAATCTTATCTATGTTCTCAAGCGAAAAATAACGCTCGCTCTCAGAAGGTGCGCGAATCTCTCCCTCCACCGTGTCCCCAGTCTTAAGACCATGCTGGCGAATCATCTCCGGATATACATAAATGTCATCCGAACCAGACAAATAATTCGACTCCACAGAACGAAGAAAGCCAAATCCATCCGACAATACCTCCAAAAAACCCTCCCCGTATATCGTCACACCATTCTGCGCCAAACGACGCAAACACACATACATCAAATCTTGACGACGATAGTTCTGAATATTCTCAATCTCAAGCTCTTCCGCATACGCATGCAGCTCAGAAGGGGTCTTCTTCTTTATCTCTCTTAGGTGCATATAATACTCCTTACCTGTAGCCTCTCCCTTACGAGAAAACTATTCACCTCAACAAAAATCCTATGCTTTCGTCACACAAAGAATCTTCGCAACAACATTAACGGGAAAAAACGAACAAACTATCAAAAAAAAGGGGAAAAAACTTCAAAACCACCCCCACTCACGCCAACCCTTGCTCATTACCACTCCACCCTCCAGTTACACCCCAAAACAACCTGAAAACCCAACCATGCATCATCCTAGGCAATATTCTTTCTCTATGCAACAATTATTTCATACTCCTTTTCATAAAAATAGCATCAAAACAACCTCGTTTATGCTACACTCAACCCAGCATATCACTCTTTCCCCCTCCAAATAGCATGACTTTCCTCCTCTCACCTCTCACCCAAAAAAAATACGAACACGCACGTACCATCCTCTCAGAACTCAATATTCGTCATACAAAAAAACGAGCTGACCTCCTCGCCATCATCTACGGTGACGGCTCTCAAGATATCCACTTCACCATAGATGACCTCGTGCAGATCATAAAAAAACATCGTATGGACATCTCCCTCGCAACACTCTACAATACACTACGCGTCCTCGTCGACAAAGGACGCCTATCCGAAGTCACTCTCCCCATGGGAGGACGCATTTTCGATACCGATACATCTTCACATCAACATTTCTACAATCTCGATACGCTCAAAGTCTCCGATATTCCGCAAAAACTCTCTTTCGAGCAACATTTCGACCTTCCAAAAGGAACCGCCATCTCCGATGTCAAAGTCACTATCTGTCTGAAAAATATATAAAATCTACCCTACCTACCCCTACCCTTTTCACCCACTCCCACCTTTTCACCCACTCCCACCCTTTTCAAAAACCCTCG
>CAKMZR010000109.1 GCA_929200455.1 uncultured Alphaproteobacteria bacterium
ATTTATGGGTCCACGGGTGACGGAGCCTGTGAGTGCGACATTTTTGGTGTGGGTGATGGTGATAGTGGGGGGAAGTGGGAGTTACAAGGGTTCTATTTTGGGAGCGTTGGCTGTGTGGACGGTGTGGTCTGTATCTGAGATTATTGCGCTTCGTCTTCCGGAGGATTGGGCATTGAAGTCGGCGTATTTGCGTATATTTTTTATAGGATTTATGTTGCAGGTGATGTTGCAGAAGTTTCCTAGAGGATTGTGGGGAGAGAAGCGTCTTATGGTGGATGATAGGAAAGAGGGGGTTTGAAAAGACTTGCATTAAAGTTTTAGAGGTGGTTTAAGGGACGAGGGTGAGTAGGCAATGATATTGAGATTATGAGAGGAGACAGACGATGAAGGGTTTGTGGCGTAAGTTTTTTGTGGGAAGTTTTGTGGCGTATGCGAGTATGTTTGGTTTTGCGCACGGAGGAGACGTGAAGGTGGGTTCGATAGCGGGAGTGACGGGTCCGATAGCGGAATTGATAGCTCCGATCGTGGCATCGAGGATGATGGCGGCGGGTGTTGTGAATGATCAAGGGGGTTTGTATGGGAGTACGAAGTATCGTTTGTTGCAGTTTGATTCGCAGTGTGATGCGAAGGCGGCGATTGATGCTGCGGGCAAGGCAGTGAATGTGGAGCGAGTGGTTTTGGTCTTGGGAGCGAGTTGTTCTGGAGCGACGAAGGCGATGGTTGAGGGTGTGACGATTCCTGCGGGCGTTGTGTCTATATCTGACAGTGCGACGGCTCCTGGTTTGAGTGGCTTGAAGGATGGAGACAATGTATTTCGCGTGGTACCGTCGGACGCCTATCAAGGACGTGCGATAGCGGAGCAGGCGATAAAGCTGGGCTACAAGGACATGGCGGTGAGTTATGCGAATGATGATTACAATGCTGGCATAGCGAAAGTGTTTATGGAGGCTTATGAGTCTCTTGGAGGCGAGGTGACGGCGAGTGGTTCGCATGAGCCGGACAAGGCGTCGTATCGTTCTGAGCTTGCGACTTTGGCACGGGGTGGTTCTAAGGCACTGGCGTTGTTTGCGTACTATGGTTCGAGTGGTATTAATATTATTAAGAACAGTTTGGAGGGAGGACTTTTTGATAAGTTCTTGGCGGCAGACGGTATGTTGGACAAGTCTGTGATAGAGAGTATAGGAGCGGAAGCTCTAGCGGGTAATATACATATTACGAATGCGGCGTCTGATTCTGACAATGTTGCGTATAAGTTGTTTGCGCGTTTGGCGGCAGAGCATGGTATTGATCCTGCGGGTCCTTATGTGGCCCATGGCTTTGACGCATCATTTTTGATGGCGTTGGCATTGGAGCAAGCGGGTTCTGCGGAGAGGGGTAAGATAGCGAAGGCCTTGAGGGAAGTTTCGGGTGGAGGAGGAGAAGTTATTTATCCTGGGGAGTGGAAGAAGGCGAAGAAGCTGATAGCAGCGGGCAAAGCGATTAACTACGAGGGAGCGACGGGTTCACTAGACTTTGACGAGAACGGTGATGTGGCGGGACTTTATGCGTTGCATGGAGTGACGAAGTCTGGGGAGTTTGAGAGTAAATTGCTGAACGAGTAGTTTTTCTAGTACTTTGGGGAGGGAGAGGAGAACGCAGGAGGTTTTAGGCCTTCTGCGTTTTTTCTTTTATGGAGGAGAGGAACCAGCTTAGGGTACCGGCGGAGAGATTGGCGATAGCGAGAGCGGCGATGATTCCGTGGAATCCGAAGGGTTCTTTGAGGAGGTAAGCGAGGGGTACGTAGAGTATGAAGGCCCGAGAGAGGGTGGTGAAAGCGGAAAGGACGGGACGTCCTGTGGCGTTGAGTACGTGGCTTGCACACATACTGATTCCAAGGCCAAGCCAAGAGAGGGGAATGAAGGAGAGGTAGATGATGGTGATATTTTGGATATCTGGATTGTCTCCGAAGAGGGGAGCGATGAAGGGAGCGGTGATGGAGGTGGCGAGAGCGAAGAGGAGAGCGGTTGCGAGAATGAGCAGGAATCCGTTTTTGCGAATGGAGATGACTCTGGGGATGAGTTGAGCACCATAATTTTGGGCGATGATGGGTCCGATGGAAGAAGAGATTCCGATGATGAGAACGAGGGCGACCATTTCTATACGGATTCCGATATTGAATCCTGCGACTTCTACGGCACCGATGGAGGCTATGAGTGAGATGATGAAGGAGTTTGCGATGGGATTGACGATGAAAGAGAAGGTGGAAGAGGAGCTTACGGGCAGGATGGCGAGCAGAGATTTTAGGAGTTCTGACGGGGAGGGAATGTGCCAGTGAATAATTTTGAGTTGGAAGTGGAGTATGGCGATCATGGCGAACATGGCAAGAGCTCTTACGATGAGGGTAGCAAGAGCGGCGCCTTGTATTCCGAGGGGAGGAATAGGTCCGAATCCGAAGATGAAGATGGGGTCGAGTATGGCATTTCCGATGGCGGCGGTGACCATGATGACGGTGGGCCAAGTGGGGGCGCCTGTTGCGCGGATGAGTCCATTTCCGACCATGGGAATGACGAGCATGGTCATGCCGAGGTACCAGATGAACATATATTGGGAGATGAGAGAGAGGATTTCGCCTTTTGCGCCGAGGAAGGTGAAGAGGGGGTTGATGGAGAGGATTCCGATGATGACGCAGAAGAAGGTGAGCATGGCGGAGAGGATGAGGATGTGGAAGACGAAGCACTTGCAGTGGAATGAGGGGTTATGTGATCCGAGGAGTTGTGCGAGTTTGACGGATGCTCCTGAAGAGATCCCGATTCCGATGGCCATGAAGAAGGATGTGATGGGCATGACAAAGCCGATGGCGGTGAGGGCGTTATCGCCGAGGTAAGCGATCCAGAAGGCGTCGATGAGGTCGACGGCCATGATGGCGACGAGTCCGATAGCCATAGGAATGGCCATGCGGACGATGTGGGCATTGACGTTGCCTTGTGTGAGTCTTCCTTGGTTCATGCGATGAAGAGGGGTGAGATGTAAGTGGGAGCGGGTGTATTGAGTTGTGAGCAGAGTTTTTGGCAAGAGTGTGCGAGTTGTTCGTGATCGTAGGGTTGAGGAGCATGTAGGGGATTGAACAGAGGCAGGTTGAGTTGATTTTTGTGGATTCCGCTTGCGACGAGGAGGGTGGGAATGTGTGTTTGGTATCCTCCGAGGATATCGTGTTCGAGGGAGTCGCCGATCATGAGGGTTCTTTCTTTTGTTGTGGATGATGGTAGGAGTGAGAGGGCATGTTGGAAGATGGCGGTGTCTGGTTTTCCTGTACGGATGACTTTTCCGCCTAAATTTTGGTATTGGAGTGCGACTTTTCCTGGTCCGTCTCGGATATCTCCGTTGGAGGTGATTCCGTGTATATCGGGATTGGCACAAAGCATGAGGGCATTATTTTTGAGGAAGAGAGGGAGCAAGGGTTGGATATCGAGGGCCCCATTTTCGTAGTTATCGATTCCGGCGAGAAAGACGATGTCGGTATTTTCTGGATTGTGGGTGATATTGACGCCACATGCCGAGAGTTCTTTGTGGTTGTTTTCGTTTGAGATGGAGAAGCAGAGGGGTGTGTGGGTATATTTTTTGGCGAGGTTTGAGAGTATGGGTAGGGTGCAGTCGCCTGAAGTGATGACGTGGTCGATGAGGTTTGTGTGTATAGAGAGGGAGTCCATGAGTTTGATATTGTGTTTGGCGGATCGTCCTGAGTTGGAGATCATGATGATAGGTTTTTGATTATTTTTGAGGGTAAGGAGTGTGGAATTGATGCCGAAGAAGGCTTGTGATCCGTTATGGAGGACGCCGTATTGGTCGATGAGGAAGGCGTCGAAGAGATGGAGGATGGATTTGAGGGAGGGGATGGACAGGGTCATGATTTTACGGCAGTTGTTGTATCCAAGAGCCGAGTTGTTTTCGTTCTTCTTCTGTCATGAGGGTTTCGTTTGCGGGAGGCATGGCATTTGAGAGTACGGCTTGGGAGAAGACGGCGTCGGCATGACGTTTGAGGTATTTTTTGTTGTCGAGTCGGATATCGAGAGGAGGTGCGTCGTGGTCTGGGTGTTGAGGTTTTTGGGCGTGGCAGACGACGCATCGTTCTGAGACGATGGCGAAGGCTTGGTCTTCGGAGACGGAGTGTTCGTGGGAGAGGTTAGAGATTTCGGGTCTATGGTAGAGGAAAGCGAGGAGGAAGATGGCGAGAGTGAAAGCGAGGGGCCATTGCCAGAGGATTTGGACTCCGTGTAGTCCTTGGTGGTGTGCGTTGAAGAAGTGTCGGATGATGGCCCCGATGACGAAGAGGAAGAGTGTGACGAGCCATATATATTGGTGTCCGAAGAGTATGGGGTAGTGATTTGAGATCATCACGAGGACGACGGGTAGGGTGAGGTAGTTGTTGTGAGTGGAGCGTTGTTTTGCTTGGAGTCCGAGGTGTGGAGAGGGTTGTTTTTGGTTGAGCAGGTCTTTGACGACTTTTTTCTGATTGGGAATGATGATGAAGAAGACGTTTCCGGTCATGATGGATGCGGTGATGACTCCGACGTGGAGGAGGGCGGCACGGCCTGAGAAGACGGAGCTTGCGAGTATGGCGGCGATGACGATAAAGACGAGGAGTGCGGCCCCGAGTATGATGGGATTTTTTCCGATGGGAGAACGGCACATGAGGTCGTAAGCGATCCATCCTCCGATGATGAAGATGAGGGAGGTGACGATGGCGGTTTCTTTTGAGATGGGGTTGACGTTGGGGTCGACAAGGAGGGAGTCTGCCCCGAGGTAATAGACCATGGCAAGGAGGGCGAAACCTGAGATCCAGGTGAAGTAGGATTCGTACTTATACCAGACGAGGTTTTGTGGCATATGGCTTGGAGCGACTTTATATTTTTGGATGTGATAGAATCCGCCGCCATGGACGCTCCATTGTTCTCCGAGGAGTTCTTTTGGAATTCCGGGAGGGCGTTTGAGTCCGTAGTCGAGGGCGATGAAGTAGAAGGAGGAACCGATCCAGGCGATGGCGGTGATGACGTGGAACCATCGTAGGGCGAGAGATATCCAGTCAAGATTTTCGAAGAGCCACATATTGATTACGAGGGTAGGAAGGGTTTGGGATCGAGGGCGATATTGAGGTGAGAGATATCGAAAATTTCTAGATTGTCGCTTTCAGTTCCTTGGTCGATGACGGTGAAGAGGGAATCGGGGAAGAGAGGGAGTAGGGGGTGATGCCAAGTGTTGGGGTGGTAATTGATGCCCATATTTCCGTGTACGAAGAAGCCGATCATTTTGGAGATGTCGGGTTCTGATGGAGAGAGGGAGGGAGCGACGACGACGAAGTAGGGTTGAGCGTTCATGGGTACGAAAGCTTGGCTTCCGAGTGGGTGTCGTTCGAGCAGGTAGAGGGGGTAAGTTTTTTTGTTGATGGGTTGCCCTTTGAAGATGCTGATGATGGGTTGAGTTTGCGGAGGGGAGGTTGAGACGCGAGAGAGGTTATAGAATCGTTCTGTTAATTTTTTATTGATGAGTTCTCGAGATTGTGGCTTGCATGAGATGACGTCGCCAAAGGGTTTGAAAGTTTTGGGTGTGAGGTCTTGTATTTTGAGGTTCATGATACTTCTGTGGGCTGGGGTTTTGCGTGGACGCGAATTCTGCTGATGCCGCCATCTGGGAAGGAGCAAAGCTGGATAGCGTTGAAGGGTTTTGAGACGGCTGAGAGGTCGTCGAGGGAGAAGGAGTGTACACTGTCTGGATTGAGTTTTGT
>CAKMZR010000110.1 GCA_929200455.1 uncultured Alphaproteobacteria bacterium
CTATCAACGAAAGTGCAAGACACGCCGCAGAAAAACTCATTCTTGAAGCAAAAACACTCTCTCCCGTGAAAAAGCGTCTGTCATCCTGACCTAGAAACCCCCGCCTAGAAACCGTAGTCCGCCTCACTCGTCACTCCCAGTCCCACAAAAACATCTCCCCACTCAGAACCAGATGGCCTCGTCCACGTCGCACCAGAACTCTTGTCAAATCCTCCTATCGTGTGACTAAATATCCCGTTCCAACTATACTCATCAGCACCCTCACTCACAAATCCCTCTCCCAACGTAAATGTCAAACTGTGAGGCCCATCAGATGCCCCCGTCTCGTGCGTAAAAACTAACTTCGTAGGCACTCCATCACCATCCTCCAATACCCTAAATCCACCACGCACAACGCTCTTCGCTCCTCCCTTAGACGTCAACGTACTCGCAAAATTATCAGAATCTAATAACCCAATCTCCTCATCAAACGTAAGCGTTACCGTCGCTATGTCTACTCCTCCAATCAACTCAATCCTAGATACCTCAATCTCACTCACTACAGGTCCTCCCTCACTCGGCATCGCCAAACCACTCTTCGTCAAACCATCCAATCCCATAAGAACATTCCCCCCTCCATCCTCTATCGAACCATCGTCGATCTCCACCCTGTATTGCTTGCCGCTCTCCAAGGGCAATGTCGCCGTAATCTGTAATGTACTCCCCTTCACCAACACACTCGATATCCCCACACTCGTGCCGTCAGACTCCTTCAAACTCACCTCGTCCGACAATGTCTTGCCAGACACTACCCGCAAATCATCATCAAAAAATACCTTAATCAATCTCTCTCCCGCAACAATCCCTCCACCCCGCGTCGTGTCCAACACAAGCGGAACCACATCGTACTCCTCACCCTCCGTCCTCAGTTCATATCCAGAAAAATCTCCCCAAGCCTTGTCTCGTACAGACCACTTGCCTATGTATACTCGATAAGTCACATCGTTCTCCAAAGCATTCGCCGTAGTGATCGTCAAATCCTTTCCAGCCACCTCCGTCGTGAAACTTCCAGGTGCAACCTCATAAACACTCCCAGACCACCTCACTACCACTATCGACTCACTAGGACCCTCCTCAATCTCTCGGGCAAAACTTACCCGCAACGTGTGGTCGTCCACCAACGTCAATCCCTCCGAAGATAACCTCACCGCTCCCCCCTCCACCCAATCATACACTGTCGCACCATTCTCATTACCACTCACATCCTCCACCGTACCCGCAGACAACTTCAAACGGTAATGTATACCTCGCGTCAACGTCAATGGACCCGATAAAAGAAATGATACATTGTTATCGTCCAAAAAAGAAAAATCTATACCAAACGTCACAGACGTCTCAACTCCACCAGAACCAACCGAATATAACTTAATATTATTCGTCGTCAAACCTGTCTCGTCGTTCCTAATCTTCTCGTCAAATATAAGACTCAGTGTATTCGAAGAATGACCATGGAGAATAAGTTTCGGAGACGTCGTGTCCGCACTAGATAACACCTCCTTCGTCACACCCAGCGCCTTCGCCCTCCCCAAAATCTCATTGCCCGCTCTATCCGCCACCGCTCCCGCACTCCACCTCACCGCATAGCTTTCCGAGGACTCTATCGCAAAATGATTCACAAAAAGCCTTACCTTCGTCGGATCCCCCGCGTCCAATAGCGCTCCCACCACCGCCTCTTCAAACGTTCCCTCATTAACCACAAACCTAGATTCTTCCGCCAAAAGTATAGCTTCGCTAAATGTAAGCAAAACATAAGAACTATTCACCGTCGCTACCGCCGAACTCAAAGTCGGGGCTGTCCTGTCCACCGTAAACGTCAATACAGCAGATTCCTCACTCTCGTTCCCCGCATGATCCTCAACCTTCCCCACTACCCTGTAAATACCATCTCCAGCAAAACGACTACCCGTCACCGTCACATCATCTCCACCCGTGCTCGCTCCCAACAAAATCAAATCTCCATTCGATGCCTTCAAGTACAGCTTCCTTAACCCACCCGCATCCGAGACCAATCCACTAAAGGCAAAAACAAAATTGCTCGCCTTCGTGTATTTCATGTTCCCCACATCCCTCACGTTTACACCATCGTCAAATCCTAAAGTCGGAGCACTCGGGGCCGTAGTGTCCACCGTAAAAGTCACCGCAGCACTCACATCACCCTCGTTGCCTGCACTGTCCACTTCTTTTACCACAATGTGCGTCACGCCGTCTTCTAAAGAAGAAGATACCGTCACATCAACAGATGTCCCATCCTCCACAAGGCCGCTCCCTATCACCGTATCGCTTCCTCGTATGTGTACATTCACACGCGAACCCGTCTCCAAACCCCCTATTGTCAAGGTCGGGGTTGTGTTTCTCGTGTATGTGATGCCTCCCACTTCCACTCCACCACTCAAAGACACTTCCGGGGCGTCCGGGGGCGTCGTGTCAAGAGTGAAAATCAAAGGTGCTCCCGCGTTGCCCTCCTTATCCTCTCCATCCACTCTCTCCGATAACTTCGCCGTCAAATGATATTCCTTGTTTGCCGTAAATGCTGAATCCAACGTCACACTCACAAAACCCACCGTCACATGGGCTTCCGTCAAGGTCACACTCTTCAAAAGATTCGTTCCTCCCTCATACAGATTCACCTCAAAATCTGGTGACGCATCCAACGCCAACTTTACCTTCAATAACTTCAACTTCTTCTTATTCGTCAATCCCGTTATCAATTCCGTCGGGGCGTCTTCGTCGTACAACTCCAAAGAAGGCGGCGTCGCGTTCGCTGCTCCTCCATTCCCTCCATTGCCTCCATCGCCTACATCGCCTCCATTGCCGCTGTTTCCTCTTCCACATGTGAGTAAAAATCCTAAAGATGAAAGCGTTCCTAAACTCCCAGATGATCTCGCACGCTTGATCCCAGTCAATCCCTCATACAATCCGACTCTTCTCATTATAGATTTCTCCTTGTTTCGTCATATCTATGCATATACACATATCCACACACCGCATATGACTATAACCGATGTCACCTCCCTTGTCACGCCCTATCCTTTGCCCACCCCTAGAAGCCGCCTAGAAGCCGTAATCAGCATCACTCGCCACGCCCAGTCCCAACAAATCACCTCCCTCATCTTCCTCAAAAGAACCAGTAGGAGTCCATGTGCCAGCCGCTCCCGTAAAGGGTATCGAAATCTCAGAAAAAGACTCATTCCATACCTCACCATCGCTTGCCAATCCCACAAATCCCTCGTCAAAACTTATCTTCAACGTGTTCTTGAAAAATGTAGAAAAAACATCTATACCAAACTTAATCGTCTTGCCATCAACCCTCACATTCGACGGCGTATCGTCCTCAAGATTTCCACTCGCTCGGTACGTACTCGCCTTAAATGTCTTCGAATCCAATATCTTAATGTCCTTGTCAAACGTAATCGTTACCGTCGCATTGTTCACATTCGGAACATCAATCCGGGTCACCTTAGGTCCCGCTCCCGATACAGGAGACTCAAGGACCGTACTCCCCACAAAAGATAAACCGTCATTCCTATAAGGCGCATCATCAGATACTCCCCCCTCAGAAAACTCAACCTTGTACTTCTTGCTGCTCTCAGTCGGGTTTGTCAACCGAACATTCACAAAATTTCCCGTCACATCCGCACTCGACACAGACACAGAACCACCACTCCCATCTTTCACAACAATCTTGCTCACATCATTCACCCTCATCTTTTCACTAAAATATACCTGTATCAGTTTTGTACCCACCACAAGACCTCCACTCGTACTCGTGTCCAGTGTAGGCGACACCAAATCTACCTTCTCCGTCTCAGTCGTGAGAGACACAGGAGAAGTCACAGTCTCACCATCCCTTTTCACCGCATGAGGAGCAAGCTTCACCCGATATGCAGACCCAGAATCCAACGCACTGTCCAAAGCAATAATCAATCCCTTACCACTCGTCGATAACTCAAAATCTCCCGACACTTCCGTATAACCAACCCCCACAGCATCCTTCTTCTCTATCGTAATCGCATCTCCATAATATCCAAGCTTCACCGCATACTCAAAATTAACCCTCAATGTCTTCAAGTCCACAATAGTCAAACCCTTATCTCCCGTCGACAATAACGACATGTTCACTCCTCTTCCCCTCTCCACAATATTCTCAGAAGCCGCATAGGTAAAATCATAACTAATCGCTAGATTAGCATTACCCTTCACATCTTCCACCGCTCCCGCCTTTATTTTAAGTCTGTAGGTTTGACCCGCCACAAATGGATCACTCGGAAATGAACTGCCCGAACCAAAATATAAATAAACTTCAGGACCACCAATGTACGGAGAACTCGAACTCCCCGTCGTCAATACCAACGTCTCACTACCACCAGGGCCAAGCTTATAAACTTGAAAATTACTATCCGAACTCCCTATAGTAAGACGCGATACCGTCTCCGCATTATCCTTAAGATTCTCTACAAAACGAATGTAAAACTGTATAACATTGCTCTGAAATACAAAAATAGGATAATAGTCTTCCGTTAAGTTGCCTCCACTGCTCGACTTTGTCGCAGGAAGAAAACCATACGGAGCAAGAACGGGACCCGTCGTGTCGCTCGAATCAACTGTTGCCGTCACACTAAGAGCCTTGCTCTTTGCCGCAACATCATTGCCAGCCCTATCCACAACCGCTCCCTTAGTCCATGACACCGTGTAAGCTTGTGCCAAGACCGGATTATTCAACGTAAAATATACCTTCGTGGCGTCACTCGGATCAAGACGGATAAAACGAACAACTTCTCCCGTCACCGTGAATTTGCTTCCGTCTACATAACCAAGAGCCTCATCAAAAGTTAATGTAAAATAGTTGTTATTCACTGTCGCCGAAAGGGGATTTGATGTCACCGCTTGCGGAGCCGTGGTGTCAAGATCAGATAAAGTCAAAGACGTACTCGCATCACGACTCTCACTACCCCTCGCCTCAATCGCATCGTTCTTTGCCACGCCTCCTCCTACAGACAATTCAGAAAAATCAAAAATAACCTTGCCACTCGCACCCACTGTCTTTTCCGCACTCACACGGGTTTCACCCTTGTAGATTGCCACCCTATCACCCTCGTCTGCTTCCACCACAAACTTAGGTTTGCTGTACGCGTAGCCCTCCGGCGTGCCCGAACGAAAACCAAGAGATACACTCGAAGAAATTGTCACAGGAAGATCATTTGATGGTGCACTCTCGTTGCCCGCCGCATCTGTTGCCTTCACAACTACCGTGTTCGCTCCCGTAGAAAGACGGCTTGTTGCCGCAATGTCTATTGATGTACCTGTCGCCGTTCCTCTCCCAATTTCCGTCAAATCACCATTGCTCGCCTTGCTGTAAATAATCACCAACGCTCCCGCTTCTACGCCACTCACGCGAAAAGTCGGAGTCGCAGAGATCGCACCGTGCACCACCACCGTAGGTTTCGCAGGGGGCGTCCGGTCTATCGTGAAGGTCAATTCAGACGATGCCGCACTCTCGTTATTCGCCCAATCGTGCACCTTGCCCACTACCGTATAGGTGCCGTCCGTATCAAAACGTACATCTGTTACCGTCACCACATCACCATTAATGCTCGCTCCCAATAGAGTCAAATCTCCATTTGA
>CAKMZR010000111.1 GCA_929200455.1 uncultured Alphaproteobacteria bacterium
TGGTTTCGCATGACAAGCTTGCGGTGAGTCTCGTGAAACTTTACAAGAAGTGATGGTTTTTGAAGGCGTGAGGGATAGGAAGATGCAGGATTGGCAAGAAGGGGATTCGGATCCGTTTTCTTTGGTTGATTTTGCGGAAGAGAGGGCTGAGGACGAGGGTGAATTTATTTTGGAAGAGGGTTTGTTCTTGGAAGAAGGAGCCCGAGATCGTTTGCGTGAGATCGTGGAGAAGAGGGGGAGTGATTGGATGTTGCGTGTGGTGATAGAGGGGGGCGGGTGTTCGGGTTATCGTGTATTGTTTGAGCTTGATAATAAGAGGAGCGAGGAAGATATATTGTGTGGAGACGAGGGGGCGCGTGTGGTGATAGACAGGGCTTCGTTGCATTTTGTGAGGGGTTCGAGGGTGAGGCACAATGAAGGATTTGGGGGTTCATTTTTTTTCTTGGACGTTCCACATGCGTCATCTGGCTGTGGTTGTGGGGAGTCTTTTTCGTTGTGAGGGATTTTTGAGGTATGGCGTCTTTGTTTTACCTTTTGGTTCTTCTTATGTTGGTGGGAGGCGGGTTGTTTTCGACGGTGGGTCGCGAGGGTTGGCGTCGTAGTTTGGGTTTTTTGGTGGCGTGGTTAGGAATTTTTGTCCTTATTTTTGTGTTGTACAGCCTGCGTTATGATTTTAAGGAGTTGGCGGAGGGTGTGATAGCGGAGTGGGATCCGACGCAAGCGGTGCGTAGGGGCGGGGGGGGTCCTGACGGTCATTTTAGTGTGCGAACGCGTGTGAACGGCGAGGAGGTGAAGATGCTTGTGGACACGGGAGCATCGAAGGTGATTTTGACGCGTGATCATGCGAGGAGGGCGGGCTATGATCCGGACGAGATGATTTATACTGTACGCTTGAGTACGGCAAACGGGGAGTCGTTTGCGGCAAGAGTTGTTCTTGACGAGGTGGATGTGGGAGGTATTCGTCTTCGGGATGTGACGGCGTATGTGAATGGAGGTGAGATGGGCGATCATTCGTTATTGGGTATGAATTTTCTGGAACGTCTTGAGAGTTTTACGGTGAATGAACGCGGCTTGGAGCTGAGGGGTATGGCGGGGAGATAATGAGGATTGTGACCTTTAATATTAATGGTGTGCGGGCCCGTGAGGAGGTTTTGCGGCGGTGGTTATCGGAGGGAGAGAGGGCGGACGTGATTTTGCTTCAGGAATTGAAGAGTGCGTCCCCTGAGGAGATATTGTGTCCTTTATTTGAGCCTTTTGGTTATGAGGTCTGTGCGAAGGGTGAGAAGGGTTTTAATGGTGTGGCGGTTCTTTCTCGTATCCCGATGAAGAGGCGTTGTGATGAGCTTGGGGAGGATGAGGATAAGTCGGCACGTTATCTTGAGGTGGAGTTGGAGGGAGGGGTTGTGGTGTCGAGTGTGTATGTTCCGAACGGCAATCCTGTGGAGGAGAAGCTGGGGCGGAAGTTGTCTTTTTTGTCTCGTCTTTATGATCGGATGAAACTGTTGAGGGACGAGGAGCGTTTATGGTTGATGGGGGGGGATTATAATGTGTGTCCGTCACCGGCTTTGGATACGCATGACGAGCGAGCGTATGAGGGGGATGCTCTATGCCATGAGGAGAGTCTGAGGGCGTACCGTAAATTGTTGTATTTGGGCGTTGTGGATGCGTGGCGTTCTTGTCATGGCGATGAGAGAGGTTATACATTTTGGGATTATCAGGGTGGTTCTTGGCAGAAAGACGAGGGGGTGAGGATAGATCATTTTTTTCTTTCGCCGTGGTTGGCGGACAAGCTTGAGTCTTGTGAGGTTGACACGACGCTTCGTTCTTGGTCGCGGCCGTCTGATCACACGCCGCTTGTGTGCAGTTTGTCTTTGTCTGGCAGGGCTTCGGCGATGACCATGGCATGAGCGATATCGGCATCATCGGTGAGAGAGAGATGTATGAAGGGTGCGTGTTGTGGAGGTGTGATGGCGAGGAGTCGTTTGAGGGCTCCATTTTTGAGAGAGAGCAAGGGTTTTCCGAGTGGGTCTGAGGAGAGGGAAATATCTTTCATGAAGACTCCTTGACTGAGTCCTGTACCGAGGGCTTTTGTGCAAGCTTCTTTAGCGGCGAACATTTGTGCGAGTCGTCGAATTTTGTGTTGTGGAGCACGGTTGAGGATGAGTTGTTCTTGTTCTGAGCATATTTTTTTTTCGAGTTTATTTCCGAAGCGGAGTAAAGATTTTTTGATTCTGGGTATATGGCAGAGGTCTGTACCGGTTCCTATGATCATGATGTATTGTTCCTATTGTTTTGGAGTCAGGGTTTTGTGGGCGAGATTGAGTTGCCATTTTGTGAGGAGTCGTTTGAGGAGGAGGTAGCTGATGATCCAAGAGAAGGGGAAGAGGACGAATCCGCCGACGAGCATGGGGAAGAAGATGGTGGAGAGGTTATTGAGGAGGATGTAGAGAGTGTCGAGGGTGGTTTCATTTCCTGTGAGGATGAGGTTATTGTTGTATCCGAGTATAGATTTTCCGATTTGGAATATCCAGAACCAGATGAAGGGCAGTGTGATGGGATTTCCGAAAAGAGTTCCGAGGGCTGACGCGAGGATGTGGAAGTTGAAGATGCGGGAAAGGATGATGGCAAGGGCGATATGGAGTCCGATGAGGGGAGTGAAGGAGCAAGCGATTCCGAAGGCGAATCCGCCTGCGATTCTGTGAGGCCCGCCCCGCATACGGATGAGTCTGAGTCGAACGAGGAAGAGCCACCGTTTCCAGCCGATTTGGGGCCAGAAGAAGTTACGGATTCTTTCGGATCGTGAGGGTTGTCGAAGTCGAGCGAACATGAGTTTATCGTGTGGGCGTGGGTGGGTGTGTGGATTGAGAGAAGGGGTTAGGAACGGTTGACGGAATAGACGGCGTCGATATTCTCGATAAGTTTTATGATTTTGTCTAGGATTTTGCGGTGTGTGATTTGGATGGTGAAAGAGAGGTCTTGAGAGATTTCGTTATTATTTTTGAAGGAGATATCTATGATATTGATGTTGAGATTTTCGAGGACGGAGCAGCACGCGGCGAGTACGCCGACGGTATTTTTTATGGAGACGGAAAGTGAGACGGGGTAGGAGATTTTTTTTTGTGTTTTCCAGGAGTGTTTGAAGATGACGGGTGCGTGTGACTTAGAGAGGAGATGGCAGTGTTCGATATGGGCGATGATGCCGAATGAGGGGTGATGGAGTCCGATGATGGTATCTCCTGGAACGGGTTTGCATGAGGAGCATGGTATGATGGAGGCTTCGGGTTCCCATTGTTTTGTGGGTGCATCGGCATTGTATTTGTGGTTGAGGAAGACTTGTGTGTGGTGAACGACGATATGAGGATTGATTTTTTGTTCACCGACGAGGGAATAGATTTGGTCGAGGAGGAGTCCCATTTTTTGTGCGACATCTGGTAGAGTCTGTTGGAATTCTTTTTTTGAGATTCCGGCTTTTCTGATGGCTTCTTGGACGAGTTCTTGTCCGAGTATATTTTTATTTTCTCGTGTTCTTTGGTTGAGGTGTCGTCGTATATTGGCGAGAGCTTTTTGTGTGTGAGCGAATTGGAGCCAATTTGGCGAGGGGTGGATATTGTCGCTTGTGACGATGGAGACGACGTCGCCATGAGAGAGTGTGGTGGGGAGAGCGCGTGTGATTCCGTTGATTCGTGCACCGGAGCATTTGAATCCGAGGTCTGTATGTACGGCGAAGGCGAAATCGAGGACGGTTGCCCCGGTTTGCAGTGTGATAAGTTTTCCTTTTGGAGTGAAGACTTGGAGTTGTTCATTGCCGATGGCTCTTCTTGTGTTGTTGAAGAATTCTGCGGGGTTGGAGGCGGGAGCATTGAGGAGGTCGATAAGGATTTGCATGGGGTGATTGAGAGGATTGAGTTCTTTTCCTTCTTTGTATCGCCAGTGAGCGGCGGGTCCGAAGTCATTGATTTCTTGCATACTGTGTGTACGAATTTGGACTTCTATGAGGTGTCCGAGAGGTCCGAAGATGCCGGAATGGAGGGATCGGTATCCATTTGGTTTGGGTACGGAGACGTAATCTTTGAAGCTTCCGGGTTTGTGTTGGTAGAGTGTATGGATGAGTCCGAGTATGGTGTAGCATTGGTTGGGGTTGTCGCATGTGATACGGAATCCCATGAGGTCGCTGATGTCTGAGATATCGCTGAGGTTATTGGCACGACATTTGAGCCAGATGGAGAAGTTTTCTTTGAGTCGTCCGACGACGGATATATTTTGCGGAGCGCCACTGCTGACGAGGTCTTCTTTGATTTCTGTGGCGATGCGGTTGATAAGGGAGGAGTCATTTCCTGTATATTCTCCGACCATTTGAGAGATGGAGAGGAATTGTTTGGGATATATTTCTTTGAAGGCGGCGCGAGCGAGTTGATTTTTCCAGTCTTCGATTCCCATTCGCATGGCGATGGGCACGTATATGTCGAGTGTTTCTCTGGCGATTCTTAAGCGTCGAGATTTTTTTTTGATTCCGTGCAGGGTTTGCATATTGTGAACGCGGTCTGCGAGTTTGATGATGAGGACTCTGGGGTCTTCGAGGGAAGCGATGAGGAGTTTACGGAAGCTTTCGAACTGTTGTTCTTCTTTTATGCGTTGTTGAGGATTTTGCAGGGAGGGAAGGGCGGCTTGCAGCCATTCGGACATTTTTTTTTCTGAGGCTTCAATTTTTGTGACGCCATTGACGAGGTCGGCGATGTGGCTTCCGAATGTTTTTTTAATGTATGAGAGGTCTGTGAGTGTATCTTCGACGAGGTCGTGAAGGAGTCCTGCGATGACGGTGGAGCTATCCATATTTTTTTCGACGAGGAGTCTTGCGACGTAGAGGGGGTGTTCGAAGAAGGGTTCGCCTGAATCTCGTTTTACGTGGCTATGGCCTCGCACGGTGAGTTGGTAGGCTTTTTGGAAGAGGACGGGGTCAGCGTCGGGTTCGTAGGAGAGTATGTCTTGGAAGAGGAGTTGAGATTCCCCGATGAAGGTTTTGCTGTCGACTTGTAGGGCCATAAGGTTTTGGTTGCGTTTAGGCTTCTTCGGGTTCGTCAAGAGTTTCGTCTGTGAAATTGACGAAGTGTTGTTCGCTTTGTTGTTCATTTTGATTTTTGTTATTTTGTTTTTCTGTGGTTTGGTTGTCGTTGTCTTGATTGGGGATATTGAATTTTTGAGCGGCGACATGTTCACTTTCGTGTATGCGTTCGCTTTGTAATTTTTTGGTGAGGGAGTCGAGGAGTTCTTGAGGTGTGACTTGGACCTGAGAGATTTCTCTGAGAGCGTGTACAGTTTTTTTCTCGGATCGGTCTTCGATGGAGGCATCGTGGCTGAGGGTGATTCCTTCAAGGAGTTGTCTTGCGCGGTGTGCGGAGAAGAGAACGAGGTCGAATCGGCTTTCTATTTTGTCTGTGCAATCATCGATGGTAACGCGTGCCATGTTAATCTATCCTTATGTTGAGAGTTGCGGGGGCAAGGATTTTGCATATTCCCGAGGTAAGAGCTGGGGTTGAGAGATGGGGGTTGAGAGTTTAAGGGTCTGAGGTTACAAGTAAAAGAGTATTCTAGGTTATTTTTGAGGAAGGTTCTAGAGGTTTTGTGGATGAGAAGCGGCGAGAGGGTTATTTTTTGTGTGTTGG
>CAKMZR010000112.1 GCA_929200455.1 uncultured Alphaproteobacteria bacterium
AGAGGAAGGAGAAGTCTTAGGATTTGGGAGGGTTTTTGTTTTATTGCATAGCGGTCATGACTCCCTGTCGGGAGAGGAAGAAGAGGGTATTCTGCAGGACGAGAGGCGAGGTATCGAACATTCCGTCTAGACTGATGGAGGGCAAGAGGGAACCGTCATTTGCGTTGATTCTTAGAAGAGTTCCTTCTGTATTGAGGATATAGAAGACGCCGCCTGCGAGGAGAGGTGTGAGCCATGATTCGTGGAGGTTTTGGGAGGTTTTGAGGGGTGTTTGCCAAAAGAGGGATCCGTCATTTTTGTTGAGGGCGACGAGGAGATTATTGCTGAGAACGAAGAGAGCATTTCCGGCGATCCAAGGTGTTTTGACGGAAGGAATTTCTGCTTTCCATATTCTTTTTCCCGAAGAAGCGTTGAGGGCGAGTGTTGTGCCTGATGAAGAGACGGCATAGATATGTTTATTGTCGAAGACGGGATGGGCTCTGAGGTCGTCGAGTTCTTTGAGTAGGCTGGAAGCTTGTTTTCTGACGAGGAAGTCGCCCCATAGGGTTTGTCCACCTTGAGCATCGAAAGCGACCAATTCGCCTGTGCTTAGGGGGTAGAAGACGTGAGAGTTGGTGACGGCGGGCGTGGCGGTACCCATGAGTCTTGTGACTTGAGGTGTTCCTGTGAATCTCCAGAGGAATTGGCCATTTTCGGCTTTATAGGATCGGAGGGTATTGTCGACAAGGGCGACGAAGAGGTGGTCGCCATTGCTGACGGGGGGTGCGTGACAGGCTTGGAGTAGGGGTTGTTCCCATAGGATTTGTCCTTGAGATGTTTCGAGGGCTTGTAGGGATCCGTATCCTGTACAGATGAAGAGGATGGGTTCTGCGTGTCCTTTGAGGGTGAAGAGGGACATTCCGCCTCCGAAAGCGTCGAGGTCGTGGGGAGGGACGGAGAGTTTTCTGGACCATTTTTGGTTTCCTGAGTTTTTGTTTATGGCGGTGATTCTGTAGCGTGTATCCATGACGAAGAGAGTATTTTTGAAGGCGACGGGTTGGACGTGGAAGGGACGTCTTTTTGATCCTGCGCGTCCGATTTTTTTTGACCATAAGATTTGGAGTTTATGGAGGAACGAGGGGTGACCTATATTGTGTTGGGCGTTGCCTCCTTCGAGGTGCCATACGTTATTGAGGGAGGGTTTTGGCAGGGAGATTTTCTGTGAGGAGTTTGGAATTTCCGAGGGGGAGAAGGTTTTGAGGATGTCGATACGTTTTCCGGGGAGGGGAGGGGGTTCTTTTTCGCCGAACCAGGTATCGCTGCATCCTGAGAGGGCAAGGGCGAAGGCTATGAGGAGGGTTAGGATGAAGTTTTTGTTATGAGGGTAGGTTTTCATGATAGGACTTTGAGCATACGTGAGGCTCTTTGTCGCAGGACTGGAGGAGCCTGGAGGTCGTCGCTTATCGTTTGGAGGTGGAGTTTGGCTGCTGAGATGTCGTTGGAAGCGACGGCGATTTCTGCGAGCCATTCGAGGGCGATATAACGCCAAGCGAGGGAACCGTGAGAGAGGGGTTGGAGGAGTTGGGTGGCTTTATTGTATTCGCCGTTTAGAGCGTGTGCTTTGCCTTTCCAAAGGATGATGAGGTTGTCGTAATAGGGAATGTCTGTGGGTGGCGTTTTGTTGAGGAGGGCGAGGAGTTTTTGGTATTCATTTTTTTTTGCGTAATGGTTTGCGAGGGTGATGGTGGAGCTTAGGGAATGGAGCGGCCATTGTGCGTATTCGGATTCGAGGAAGGTTTGGAGTTCGTTCCAATGTTCTTCGTTTGCGTCTGGTGTGTCGACGAAGTAGAGGGCTTTGAGGAGTTCGGAAGAGGCTTGATTTTGGAAGGAATGACTTTTGAAGAGCCAGTATCCGAAGGCGGCCCCGCTCAAAGTGGCGATGACGAGGGAGGTGATGATGATGAGGGCGTAGCGATTCCAGAAGGCGAGCCATTTTTCGCGTTGGATGTCTTTGTGGATGGATTGCAGGAGGTCGTTGTCGTCGGTCATGATGAAATACTACTTTTTGATGGGGTTGGATTTTTCCATTTTATGGAACAGCCTATGGAAGGTTTTTGTTTTTTGGTTATAGGTTTTTTTTCGGCGATGGCGATTATGGCTTGAGAGAGGTCTTGGTATTCGTGGGGGGGTGCGGTGTGACCTGGTCGAGATTCGTTGAATTGTCCGCGGTATTTGAGGGTGAGTTGGTGGTCGAAGCCGAAAAAGTCTGGAGTGCATACGGCGTGGAAGGCGCGTGCGACATTTTGTGATTCGTCGAAGAGGTAGGGGAAGGAGAAGTTATATTTTTCTGCGAAGGGAGCCATATGTTCGAAAGCGTCGTCTGGGTAGGTTGTGCCGTCGTTGGACATAATGGCGATGGCACGGATTCCGCTATGATTTTGGAGTTTTTTTATTTGTGCGACGAGGGGTTCTATGATGGCCAAGACGTAGGGGCAATGGTGGCAGATGAACATGATGATGGTGGCATGTGAACCTTTGAGGTGTTCGAGGGAGGAAGGGCGTCCCCAAGCGTCGGGTAGGGAGAAGGGAGGAGCTTTGTATTCGGGGTTGTGCGGGGGTGTAGAGAGGAGAGACATGGTATGGACGGTGTATGTGGTTAATGACTGGGGTGGTTAATGAAACGTGTGTGGTTAAAAAATGTGTGTGGGATAAACGGACGAGGGCAAAAGAAAAAGAGGTGTGAAGACAGAGGGTTTATGCGAGGCTTTGGGGTCAGTTGTTTTGGGGCTCAAAGAGGAGAGCGGCGGAGTTTATGCAGTAGCGAAGACCTGTAGGTTTTGGACCGTCATTGAAGAGGTGGCCAAGATGGGCATGACAGCGTGCACAAAGGACTTCCGTGCGTTTCATGAAGAGGGAATTGTCTTTCCGCTCAAGGATATTTTGGTCTTGAAAGGTTTGGTGAAAACTCGGCCATCCTGTGCCGGAGTCGAATTTGTGGGCACTTTTGAAAAGGGGGGTTTGACAACAAACGCAAAGGTAATTGCCTTTTTCTTTATGATCCCAGTAAGCATTTTGGAAGGGTTTTTCGGTTCCTGCCTTCCGTGTGACGCGGTATTGTTCTGGTGTGAGACGTTTTTTCCATGTGCTGTCTTCTTCTGTGACGAGAGGGGGAGGGAGTGAAGCCATGATGTGAAACTTTCTAAGGGGTTTTGGGGGTGAGTTGCTTTGTGGAATGTCGTTTGGTGTGAGGCGTTCTGGGGCGGGGCGTTCTGGGTCGGAGCGTTTAGGGGCCAGTTATTGAAATATTGAGCTTTGGGTTTTGGCGACGGGTGTTTCTGTGTTCTGGATTTATGATTTTTTGAATGAAGTTGGAAGCTTGGGTCTTGGTAAGCTTGTGATTTGAAAGTTTTGTTTCTGAAGGTTGGAATGAAGTTCCAAGGCTTTTTAGGAAGCCACGGAAGAGATATTTTGGATATTATGCCAGATTTCTGTTTTTATGTCATCTGTATGATTCTTGAAATAGTGATCGGCATTGTCAAGACAGCATGTGGTGATGTTATTATTTTTTGGTCCTTTGAGGTGGCGAATGAAGTCTTCCATATTTTTGGAAGGTGTGAGCTGGTCTTTTCCGCCGTAGATGACGAGTCCTGGATTGGGGCAAGGAGCGAGGAAATTGAAATCGAACATGGTGATGGGAGGAGCGATGATGATGAATTGGGAGATATCGGGTCTTCGCATGAGGAGTTGCATGCCTATCCAGGCTCCGAAGGAGTAGCCGACGATGATATGAGGACCGCTAATGGAGGGATTGTGAATGCTCATCCAGTTGAGAGCGGCGGCGGCATCGGAGAGGTCATCGCTTCCTTTTCCGTGTTCGCCTTCTGATCGTCCGACTCCGCGAAAATTGAATCGCATGACGGCATAATTTGCGGACTTGAAGGCCTGATAGGCGGCATGGACGATTTTGTTGTTCATGGTACCGCCATAGAGGGGATGAGGATGCAAGATGAGGGCTTTTCCTACGGGAGTGTTTTGAGAAGGGGCGTCATAGTGGCCTTCAAGTCGACCGGCGATGCCGTTAAAGAAAATTTTCATAAAAAGTCCTTACTGTAAAGTCAAAAGACCGTCAGGAAGGGAACGGTACATCTGTCTTTGAATGGAAAGAGCGGGTGGAAAGAGAGAGCGAAAAGGATCTCGAAGTTTTATTTTTTTGAAGACTTTGACCTTTTTCTGTAGGTTGTGAAAGGTTTTGTCTCTTAGATATATTTATGTCTTATGTGAGGAAAAATCAAGGCAAAGAGGAGAAAAAGGGGATAAGGGTTTTTGGAGGTAGGTAGGGATTAAGGGGAAGAAGCGTGTTGCGTTGGGTAAGGAAAGGAGGGTAATGTATCAGGTTTTGGTGAGGGGTGTTTTGAGGCATTGATAGGTTTTGGTGGGAGAGAGGAAAGTGTGTAGGGATGTGGAGATTGATAAGAGGAGCGTGTGATGCGGCGATGGAGAGGGATCCTGCGGCGCGTTCTCGTTTGGAGGTATTGCTATGTTACCCTTCTGTGTGGGCGATAGTCTTTCATAGGATTTCGCATTGGTTTTGGGTACGGGGTTGGTGTTTGTGGGGACGCTGGTTGTCGCAGGTGGCTCGTTTTTTTACGGGCATAGAGATACACCCTGGAGCGCGTGTGGGTCGAGGAGTTTTTATAGATCATGGTATGGGTGTGGTGATAGGAGAGACGGCGATTTTGGGCGATGATGTGACCTTATATCAGGGGGTGACCTTGGGAGGTGTGATGCCGGCTGTGGATTCGGCGTTGCAGCGTTCTGTGAAGCGACATCCTACATTAGGCAAGGGTGTGATTGTGGGTTCTGGAGCACAAATTTTGGGAGATATTGAGATAGGATCGTATGCGAAAGTGGGAGCGAATGCGGTGGTGACGAAGCCGGTGGCGTCGGGAGCAGTGGTGGTGGGAAATCCTGCCCAAGAGGTGAAGAGGGAGGTTTCTGTGGATTCGGCGGAGGGTTTGGGGGGTCGTGAAGAAAGTTTTGTGCCGTATGGTCATGTGAAGGACTGTGCGTCTCATCATGATATTTTTGAGCGTATGGAGAGATGGGAAAAGCGTATGGAGGTTTTAGAGAAAGCGTATAAGGAAAGCGCGAGGAAGGGGGAGGGAGAGGAGGTGGATTCATGAGGGAAACGCTTCATCTTGTGGATGCTTCAGGTTATCTTTTTCGTTCGTACTATGCGTTGCCTCCGATGACGCGTTCTGACGGTGTGGCGGTTCAGGGGGTGTATGGATTTGTGGGTATGTTGACGCGGTTATTGGCAAGGGAGGATATCGGGAGATTGGGTGTGGTTTTTGATTCTAAGGGTCCGGGTTTCCGTCGAGATTTGTACGAGCATTACAAGGCCCACCGCCCGCCGCCGCCGCCGGATTTGGTGCCACAATTTGGTCTTGTTCGCGAGGCGACGCAGGCTTATGGTTTGCCGCTTCTTGAGGAGGAGGGTTTTGAGGCAGACGATGTGATAGCGACCTATGCACGTTTGGGCCGGGAGGCGGGTTACCATGTGGTGATAGATTCGAGTGATAAGGATATGATGCAGTTGGTTTCGTCGGATGTGG
>CAKMZR010000113.1 GCA_929200455.1 uncultured Alphaproteobacteria bacterium
CAGCCAGCCGACGAACAGCCAGCCGATGAACAGCCAGCCGATGAACAGCCAGCCGACGAAGCCGACGACAAAGTCACACTCACCTCACAAACACAACAAATACTCACCACCAGCAACCCCTCTCCCATGTGGGAAGTCAATGTCAAAGCAAACGAAAAAGTTATGCTCTACGATGGAGAAGAAAAAATTGCAGAAACTTCCGCCAATGGCGAAGGAAAAGCCGTTCTGTTCGCCAAAGCTCTCGAAGACGGCCTGCATAAGTTCCAACTCAAAGCTATGGACTCAGAAGGACAAGAACGCGATGTCGGTGAGGCACAATTCATGAATATCGATACCATCGCTCCTCATGCCCCTGGCGGAATCACGCTGCATTGTCATGACCTCTACACCAATGACGCCTCTCCGACTCTGTTCGCTCATTCCGAACCCGATTCTATGGTCTCTTTCTATGTATGCGGAGAATTCGCCGGTGAAGCCAGAGCCAACGCAAAAGGTGAAGTCGAATTCACCCTCTCCTCTCCCCTCGAAGAAGGCGAACATGCCGTCGTTGCCAAAGCAAGAGACGCCGCTGGAAATATCAGCGAAACAAGCCTCACCGTCAACTTTGTCGTAGATACCACCGCACCCTCCGCTCCCTTCTCCTTCGGACTCATGGGCGGCGGCAGCTTCAACGCAAATGGACAACCCGTCTTCGAAATCAAAGCAGAAATCAATTCCACCGTCATGCTCTTCCAAAATGGGAACAAAATCGGTGAAGGAAAAGTCTCCGATCATGGCGAACTCCTCATGCGGGCTTGGGATGCTTTCGATACCGGCAGCCATTCCATCACCGCAAAAACCGTCGACGCCGCCGGCAATATAAGCTCTTGGGGACTTACCCTCAACTTCCGTATCGGAACAGAACTCCCAGAGACCCCCACCGACTTCTCTCTCGAAGGGGGAGCCGAAGTCTCCAATAACAACAAACCCACCTTCTCCCTCACAGCAGAAGCCGGAAGTACCATCACCATCTATGCCCAAATCGGACTCACCCTCGTCAGTGTCGGGCAAACCATCACAACCGCCTACGGACGCACATCCGTCACGGTCTCAACCGCTCTCGCAGACGGCGACTACAGCTTCACCGTACGCGTCACAGACAAATTCGGCTTCGAAAGCCTCTCAAGTCAGAGCATAAGCTACTCCATCGACACAGAAGTTCCCGATGCCCCTACCCATATCGAACTCGTCACTGAAGGCGAAGGAGAAAGTGCCGTCAAAAAATTCAAAGTGGTCGCTGAAGTCGGAGTCACCGTGTATCTCTATAATGGCGACACCTTCATCGGCAGTGCCGCTACAGACAGTGACGGAAATGCCTTCATCATTCCCCTCATCGCCATCGAGGAAATCTCTTACTCCATCACCGCAACCGTTCACGATTTCGCCGGAAATGTTAGCGTCAAAAGTGCCGTCTTCTCTTTCAACTTCGACTTCACGCCTCCCGCTCAACCTACCGGAATCTCCGTATCAGGCAACAGTGGAAATATCATCACAGACGAGAATCCCGTCTTCACACTCACCGCTGAAGTCAGTACCACCGTCATTCTCTATACCTTGGTCGCCGGAGTCGAAGTCGAAGTGGGATCCGGCGTCGCCGATGAAAGCGGAAGTGTCAGCATAACAGCCTCCTACACCTTCGTCGAAGGAAGCTACAACATCTACGCTCGCTCCATCGACCTCGCAGGAAACGTCAGTGTCGCAAGCCTAAGCTTGTCCGTCACTTTCGACTTCACCGCTCCAGAAGCACCAGGCGAAATCTCTTTGGAAGGCGGCGGAACTCACACCTCAAGCAGCAACCCCGTCATCACACTCACCGCTGAAATATACAGTACCGTCGTGCTCTATACCCTAATCGATAATGTCGAAACAGAAATCGGCAGCGGAACCGCTGACGAATACGGATACGCTTCCGTCTCCATCTCCCACAGCTTCGCCGAAGGAACCTACTCTATCTATGCCAAAACTGTCGATTTGGCTGGACTCGTCAGCGCCGCAAGCCAGAGCTTCTCACTCTCCTTCGACTTCACCGCTCCAGAAGCCCCAAGCGAAATCTCCCTCAGCGGCGGTGGAAGCTATGCCACCACCGCTCATCCGGAAATCGTCATATCCGCTTCCTTCGGATATACCGTCATGCTCTTCTCCGTCATCAATGGTGAAGAAGTCGAAGTCGGCAGAGCCGTTGCCGGTGCCCAAAATCAAGCTCATATCATCATGAGCTACAGCTTCGCTCAAGGGGAAGTCTCCATCTACTCAAAAATTATGGACCTCGCCGGCAATATTAGTGTCGCAAGTGCTTCCTTCTCCTTCACCATCGACTTTACCCCCCCGGGCCAACCTGGCGAAATCTCTTTGGGCGGCGGCGGAAGTCACGTAAGTGAAAGTCATCCCACCTTCACCCTCACCGCAGAAGTGCACACCACCGTCATTCTCTTCGCCCTTATCGGCAGTGTCGAAACAGAAGTCGGACGCGGACTCTCAGATGCAGACGGAAATGTCAGCATAACCCTATCCGTCGCTCTTGGCGAGGGCACCTTTGCTCTCTATGCACGATCCATAGACGATGCCGGCAATCTCAGCATCGCAAGTGCTAGCTTCACTGTCACCATCGATGTCACAGCTCCTATCGCTCCCACAGGTATGGCACTCGAAGTCGGACAAGGCGGCTACGCCACAGATGAGCATCCCACGCTCCGAATCACCGCAGAAGCCCACACCACCGTCATTCTCTTCGCCCTTATTGATAGTGTCGAAACAGAAGTCGGAAGAGGAACCGCTGCTGCTGACGGAAATGTCTCTATCACCCTCACCTACAGCTTTGCTGAAGGCGAAGTCTCCATCTACGCCAAAGCCTTAGATGCTGCCGGAAACCTCGGAAACCCAAGTGCAAGCTTCACCTTCATCCTTGACTATAACCGGCCCGATATGCCCGACGGACTCTCTTTCGACGGCGGAACTATGTATGCCAATAGCAACAATCCCCATGTCACCCTCTTTGCCGAAGCTCACAGTACTGTCGTACTCTATGCCATCATCAGCGGCACGCATACAGAAGTCGGAAGAAGTACCGCCGATGAAAGTGGATTCACTCTCATCAGTATTACACACACTTTCGTCGAAGGGACCTTCTCCTTCTACGCAAAGGCTATAGACGCTGCCGGAAATATAAGTGACGCCTCACCTTCTACCGAACTCACTTTCGACTTCACCGCTCCCGATGTCCCCACCGGACTCACGCTTGTCTCTGACGCCACGCTTGTCGATACAGATACGCCCACCTTCACTGTCACCGCAACAATCGGCATAACTATACAGCTTATCGCCGTCATCGAAAGTGTCGAAACTGTAGTCGGAAGCGGAATCGTAGGTGCTGACGGGACCATCAGTATCACCCTCTCTACCTCCCTTAGTGACGGAAAACATACCGTGTGGGCCCGATCTGTCGATGAAGCCGGAAATATAAGCGATCTCAGCATCTCCGTCGAAGTCGAAGTCGATTCGACTCCTCCCAACCCCATCGGAACCCTCATCCTCGTAGTCGATAAAGCCTCACCGGAAATCCGACTCAAAGCCGAAGCCTTCCATACCGTCACGCTCTACAAAGACGGAGCAGAAATCGGAACCGGCGTCGCAGACGAAAAAGGAATCGCCACCATCAGCATCTCCGCTACACTCTCTCTAGGCGACAACATCATCTCCGCAAAGGTCACAGATGTCTTCGGAAGAGAAAGTATACACACAGAAGCCGTAACACTCATCTATGAACCCAAAGATGGAGGCGATGCTCACGACCTCGTCATCAGCACAACCGACCCCTCCCCACTCATCACCATCAAAGCTCAAGCTGGCTATACCGTCGAACTTTACAAAGATAACGGCGATGCAGACCACACCCTCATCGGTTCCGCTGTCGCTGATAGCACCGGAAAAGCAAGTATCCAAGTCTCCGTAGACCTCGATGTCGGCGAACACAGTCTGTATACCAAAATACTTGACGAAAACGGGGAAAGCCTCGAAACATCCAAGTCCTTCTTGGTCTCCATAGGCGTCGCAGACGATACCCCTCCCAATGCTCCGCAGATCACAGAAACTTCAGACGGGGAATTCTCCAATAACGATACCCCCATCGTCAAAGTCTTGGCTGAAGCAAAAAGTACCGTCACCATCTATGCCTTTATCAATGGCGAAGAACAGTCTTTCGGCAGCGGACAAGCTGACGAAAATGGAGAAGTCGGCATATGGCTTGAAACCAGCCTTCCAGAAGGGGCCCACGCCCTCTATGCACGCGCCGTCGATGAAGCCGGAAACGAAAGCGAAAACGGAGACAACTATATCCTACATATCGACACAACAGACCCCACCATCTCAAGCATCAGTGTCGACAGTGCCGATAAATCTATCTCCGTTGTCTTCAGTGAATCCATCAAAATTGACGCACTCCAGAAAATCAGCGTCTTTGAAGGTTCCCAAAAACTTGCACGCTCCGATATCAAGTTCATCCACGTCGAAGATAGTGCTCCCAACACCATACTCTTCGAACTCCAGAGTACGCCCTCCACAGCCAGCATCTGGAAAATATCCTTCGCCGAAGGGGCCGTGAGCGACCTCGCTTCTAACAAAGTCGAACCTACCATCATCACTTCCACGCCTTCTTCTTCCCTCGAAGACGAAAGTGATACAGGTCTCGGTTTTGACGGATTCGATGCCTCGCTCGTCGGCATCATCGATCCAGAATATGGAATGATGTAAGCCCCTCTTTATTCGCCACTTCAACCACAGAGGCAGGAAAACCCGGTGACGTCATAAACGTCATCGGGTTCTTGCTTTAACCCGTAATCATCAACACTTAACCGTGACCACGCTCCTTCTATACTTCCCCCAATCCGCAAATCATGTCACCATGCTTTGTCTCGTCACCCTCCTCTCGCCAAATCGAATGTTACAACTTAAAGTTCGCCAAAAAGGCGAAAAAAACATCAGGGAAAATATTTTTTGCTCAATAGTTGAAAAGATTTGATATTAAGCTTGACTGAATCAGTTTTTAGGTGTATTTTGTGTTCGTAAACAAAAATTGGTTGTTTCAAAAACGCTTTCTCAATCCACCTCTTCACACACGAGATTTTTCCATGAAGACACTTTCAGACCCCATACCAAATATGTTCCCCTTGCGGACAGTCACTTTCATACGGTGACTGTCCCTACCCTACGCTCAGGCTACAGCGTGCTTTCCAACCGAGATGCCCACTGCATCCAACTGTGAAACAAACGTAGCAAGTGTGCCTCCTTGAGGCGTGCGGCTTTGTGTAAAGACCCTTTCCGATCCTCTCGGAGGACTTTCAGGGTTTGCGACATTGTTCTCCTCCTTTTCCTGCGGATCCACGCGATCCGCATACTCCCTCTGTACTTCGGTACAGAGGGTATTTTTTTAACCCCCTCTTATTTTTCCCACCCCAGCAAGAAATCTCTTGATCATAGGCACACTCCTCCTCTATAGTCCTACTCATACCCCATGCAAGG
>CAKMZR010000114.1 GCA_929200455.1 uncultured Alphaproteobacteria bacterium
GTGTGATGGAGGGTATGACATCTTCTCCGGCGGCGTAGACGGGTGAGACGAAGACAATATCGGCGAGCTTGAGAGAGGTGATGAACTGGGAGTAGAGATGTTGGATACGAGAGTATCTGTGGGGTTGGAAGACGGCGATAATTTTATTTTTTGCGATGAGGGCGGCACTTGAGAGGGTGGCGTGTATTTCAGCGGGGTGGTGAGCGTAGTCGTCTATGAAGGTGCGTCCGAAGTGTTCTCCGACGAGGGTGAACCGCCGTCTGACGCCGCGAAATTGTGAGAGAGCGTGGATGATGGTTTCGTGGTGTACGCCGATGGAGGCGGAAGCGGCGATGGCGGCAAGGGTATTTTGGACGTTATGATTTCCGAGCATGGGCAGGGAGACGGAGAATGTTTTTTCTGTTTGTGAGGGTAGGGCTGGAGTGGGATTGAGGGTGACGTTGAAGGAGGTGCTGTGGTTTATGGTTTTGACGTTATGAGCGTGAACGATGGCGTCTTGATGGAATCCGTATGTGATGATTCGCCTGTCATTTATGGATTGGGTGATATGTCTGACTTGTTCGTGGTCGATGCATGTGATGCCGAGTCCGTAGAAGGGAATATTTTCGAGGAAGGATCGGAAGGCGTTGTGTAGGTTTTCGACTGATTTGTAGTGGTCGAGATGTTCCGGGTCGACACTGGTGACGATACCGATGGTGGCGGGGAGTCGTAGGAATGATCCGTCGGACTCGTCGGCTTCGGTGACGATCCATTTTCCTTGTCCAAGCCAAGCGTTGACGCCGCGTGTATTGATGATTCCGCCGTTGATGACGGTGGGGTCGAATCCGCCGGCTTCGAGTAGTGCGGCGGTGAGGGAGGTGGTTGTGGTTTTTCCGTGTGTGCCGGCGATGGCGATGGACCATGAGTTTCGCATGAGTTCGGCGAGCATTTCAGCGCGTTTGACGATACGTTTTTTTTGTTGGATGGCGGCTTGGAGTTCTGGATTGGCTCGGGAGATGGCGGTGGAGTAGATGACGAAGGCTGCGTCATTGATATTGAGGGGGTTATGTTCGATGAAGACGGGTATACCGAGAGTTTTGAGTCTTTGTGTGATGGTAGATTCTTTGATGTCGCTGCCTTGGACGGTATATCCGAGTGCGTGCATGACTTCAGCGATTCCGGACATACCGATTCCGCCGATGCCGATGAAGTGGAGTATGCCGATGTTGACGGGTAGGAAGGGAGGAGAGGTCATGATGATTGATGATTGGGGATGAGGGAAGTGATGACGTGTAGCATTTTGTCTGCGGCTTCTGGGAATCCGAGTGCGTGGGCGCGAGCGGCGGTTTCTGAGAGGAGGTGTGTATGGAGTATGATTTGGTGGAGTCGTTGGGTGAAGGCGTAGACGTCGAAGTTGTCTTCTTCGATGAGCCAAGCGGCATTATTTTCGACGAGTCTTGTGGCGTTGAGGTTTTGGTGGTTATCGACGGCGAACTGGAAGGGAATGAGAATGGCGGGTCTTCCGACGGTTGTGATTTCAGCGATGGTGGTGGCCCCGGCTCTAGAGATGATGAGGTGGTTTTGAGCAAGGCGTTGGGGTAGGTCGTTGAAGAAGGGAGCGATTTCTGGTTGTATATCGATATTGAGGTAAGCTTTTTTGACGATTTCGAGGTCATTTTTTCTGGCTTGGTGTGTGATTTTGAGTCGTTTTCTACATTCTGGAGGGAGTTGTCCGATGGCGTGAATGACTTTTGTATCCATGACGCTTGCGCCTTGCGAGCCGCCGAAGATGAGGATATTGAGGGGTTGAGAGTCTTCGAGGGGTAGGGAGTAGGGAATATTTCTGGATGTGATGATGTCTGTGCGTACGGGATTTCCGGAGCATTGTATTTTGTGTTGTAGATTTTCGGGGATTCCGTGGGTTTCGTTGAATGAGGTTGCGATGATGGAGGCGTATGGGGAGAAGAGTCGGTTTGCACGTCCGAGGATGGCATTTTGTTCATGGATGACGACGGGAATTTTGAGGAAGAGGGCGGCAAAGCAAGCGGGGAGTGAAGTGTGGGCTCCAAATCCGACGACGACGTCAGGATTTTCGTTTTTGAGGATGATGAGGGCTTGAAAGAATCCGAGGGCGAGTTTGCATGTGGCGATAATTTTTTGGAAGATATTGCGTCCGACGAATCCTCCGGCGTTGATGATGAAGTGGTTGAGGTGTTGGAGTTGGGGGTGTAGGGAAGCCCCGCGTTTATCGGTGATGAGGATGGGGGTGATTTTGTGTTGGGAGAGTTGTTCTGCGATGACGATGAGTGGGAAGAGGTGTCCGCCGGTTCCGCCTGCACAGAGTGCGACTTTATTTTTTGTGTGTGTATTCATGGTGATATTTTGTTGATGGGGTGTGAGTAATGGGGGGGGGAGTGTGATGGATTTTGTTGTCTGAGTAGTGCGATAATGAATCCGAGGGAGACGGAGAAGGCAATGATACTTGATCCGCCGGTGGACATGAAGGGTAGAGGTTGTCCGAGTGTGGGTAAAATATTGACGGCGGAGAGCATATGGATGGTTCCGGGCAGGATGAGGGATGAGAGTAGGGAGAGGGAAGCGAGTACGGGGAAGAGTTGGGAGAGTTGGCTGATGGCGCGAATGGAGGAGAAGAAGAGGGCGGCGAAGAGGAGGAGGGTAGCGAGGGATCCGAAGAGTCCGAACTGTTGGATGATGGAAGCGAAGACGAGGTCGTTATGGCCTTCGGGGATGAAGATAGGTTTTTCGAGATGTGATTTTCCGGTGAATTGTCCTTTGAGGATGGCCCGTTCGACGATTCCGGCGTGGCTATCTTTGGATGGTGGAGAGATGAAGGTTTGTATGAAGGAGAGGATTCTGGAGAGTGCGTGAGGGAAGGATGCGATGAAGATGGCGACGGATGAGGAGAGGATGATCAAGGGTAAGATGAGATAGATCATGGGAACGCCGCTAAAGAAGAGGGCGATGAGGAAGTAGAAGAAGAAGAAGAGTGCGGTATCGCCGTCTGGCTGTAAGAAGATGAGGAAGACGACGGTAAGGACGAGAGCGAAAGCGATGAGCAGGCTTTGATGAGATTTTTCGAATCTCCATATGGCGATGAGTCTTGAGACGAAGACGCATAGGAAGGGAGCGATGAGGGGAGCGGGTTGGATGGGGAAGTTGATGAAGGGAATGAAGAAAGCGCGGAATGCGCCATTGATTTCTTTGCCGAAGACGTGGGTATGGGCGAGTATGAGCATGAGTATGAGGATGGGAGTGGCAAAGCATGAGAGAGTGATGATGGTTCTGGTGGAGAAGAGGGAGCATGAGATGATGATGAAGGGAGCGAGAATGAGGAAGTAGGTGTGTCGTGCGGAGGGAGCGTTTGGGATGTGAGAGATGACGTTGATGGCGACGAAGAATGCGAAGAAGAGTATGAGGAAGACGGAGAGAAGGAGTATTTTGTCTGTATCGCGCCACCAAGAGTTCCAAGCAGCACGTAGGAAGAAAGCGAGTTGTTGTGGTTGAGAGAGTAGAGAGAGTAGGGGAGGGTGGTGATGATTTTTGGTGTCGGGAGAGGGAGCAAGGGAGCTATGGAAGGTTGCGAGATGGGGTGGAGTTTTATTTGACATGTGATGATGAGGAGTATTTTAGGATGGATTGTTTGAAGACGTTGCCGCGATGTTGGAAGTTTTTGAACTGGTCGAATGAAGAGCAAAGAGGGGAGAGTAGGAGTGTAGCATGTAGGGAGGGGTGCGTTTGCGAGAATATTTCTGCGTGATGGAGGGCGATTTCTGTTGCGTTCTCTAGGGATTGGCAATGAGTAATTTTTGGATGATTTGGATGTTTTTTCAAGAAGGATTCGATACGAGGGGCCGCATTGCCGATGAGGTATACGGATTGGATATTGTGGAGATGGGATGCGATGGGTTTTAGGGAGGTATTTTTGTCTTGTCCTCCGGCGATCCAGAAGATGTGGTTGAATCGCTCAAGAGCGGCGGCGGTGGCTTCTGGATTTGTGGCTTTGCTGTCGTTGATGATGAAGATTTTTTTGTCGGAAGGGATAAATTCTTGTCGATGAGGGAGTGTGGTGAAAGAGTTTATATGGTTGAGGATGGTGGAGTTTTGTGTTTGTGAGAGGAAGGGAGCGGGGTCGTAAGCGGCAACGGCGGCAAGAGCGAGTGCGACAAGAGCGGCCCCTGCTCTTCCGTTGAGTGGGCACTGTGGGGGTAGGGTGAGTGTATTGCCGCCTGGTACGAGGATTTGGAAGCCATGTGCAGAGGGTGTAGGTGGGTTGAGTGAGAGTTGGAGGGTATTGTCTTTTTTGGCATCGAGTACTTCTATGGTGTCATGGTCTTGGGCGATGGAGGGGTCTACGAGGATGACTCCTGATTTTCTTGTTTGTCGGAAGAGTTGGAGTTTTGCGTGCCTATAATTTTTTTCGCTTGCGTGGTGTTCGAGATGGTCTGGTGTAATGTTGGTGATGACGGAGATGTGTGGGGCGAGAGAGGGGCATCGTTCGAGTTGGAATGAGGAGAGTTCGAGTACGACGATGGGTCGGGTTTCCATGTGGAGGTCGAGGACGGGCAGTCCTATATTTCCGGAAGCGACGGCACGGTGAGAGAAGGCGTTGAGGAGGTGTGAGATGAGGGTGACGAGGGTAGATTTTCCGTTGGTACCTGAGACAGCGATGACTGTTGTGCTTGGGTAGGATTGAGCGAAGATTTCGACATCGGAGATGATGGGGATATTGTGTTTTTTGGCTTGTTGGGCGATGGGGTGCGAAAGGGGAATTCCGGGGCTGAGTACGAGGGCTTCTGCGTTTTCGAGGAGTCCTTTGTGGGGGGGTGTCCAGAGGGCACCGATTTTTTCGGCTTCGTTTTGTTTGGAGAGGTCGTCATCGAAAGCGCGGGTGATGATTCCCTGTTTTGCACACCATTCAAGTGTGCTTAATCCTGAGATTCCGAGTCCGACGACGGCGATATCGCGTGTTTGGAGGGAAATGGAGGAGGAAGTCATGATGGGTCATCGGAGTTTGAGAGTGGCGAGTCCGATGAGGACGAGTACGGCGGAGATGATCCAGAATCGGATGACGATGGTGGGTTCGGACCAACCTTTTTTTTCGAAGTGGTGGTGGATGGGGGTCATGGCGAAGATTCGTTTTCCTGTGAGTCGGAATGATGTGACTTGTATGATGACGGATAGTGCTTCTAGGACGAAGAGTCCCCCGGTGATGGCGAGTACGATTTCGTGTTTTGTGATGATGGCCATAGAGGCGATGGCGGCCCCGAGTGAGAGTGAGCCGGTGTCGCCCATGAAGATGTGGGCGGGAGGGGCGTTATACCAAAGGAATCCCATACCTGATCCGATGATGGCGGCGGCGATGACGGCGAGTTCGCCACTTTGGGGGACGCGATGGATTTGGAGGTATTCTGCGTAGACGGCGTGTCCGACGAGGTAGGCGATAAAGCCGAAGCATGCGGTATTGAGTATGACGGGGACGATGGCAAGGCCGTCAAGACCGTCTGTGAGGTTGACGGCATTTGAGCTCCCGACGATGACGAAGGCGGCGAAG
>CAKMZR010000115.1 GCA_929200455.1 uncultured Alphaproteobacteria bacterium
GTGCACATCACCGTAAACTCACCCTCACGACCCGCAACCACAAATGGCTGATTCACAATCATCCGCAAAACTTGTCGCGAAAAATACGAATCAAGAGGACGCTTGTTCACCGTAAAACCACTCTTGCCTGGCTTTATCCACACACGTGCAACCGAACTCTTACGGCGGCCCGTCGCGTAAGCACGACCCCATGCATCCTTCTCAGGAACCTTCTCCTCAACCTCCACCACCTCAGGAACAGCCTCCTCAACCTCCACCACCTCAGGAGAAGACAAAACTTCCTCCACCTTTTCTTCCTTCTTCTTCTTTTCCTTCACACCCGATACAGAACGTCCCCCAAACTTGTCCTGCAACTGACGCATCTTCTCTTCCATGTCTTCTTCTTCTGTCATCCTTCAACCTCTCGTCTCTAACGACTTCTCAAACGATTCTTTACATTCATCGAACCAAAATCCAACTTCTCAAGCTTCTGACCTCCGTGAGGATGCGTCTCTCCCCTGTACACATGCAACTTCTTCATCTGCAAACGACCAAGCGTGCCACGTGCTATCATACGACGAACCGCCATCTTCAAAACACGAGGGGCATACTCACCCTCCAAAAGATCATGCACCCGAGTTTCCTTCACGCCTCCAGGATAGCCCGTGTGACGGTGATACACCTTCTGCGACCTCTTGCGACCCGTCAATACCACGCCCTCCGCATTAATCACAACCACATGATCTCCCACATCCGCATGGGGCGTGTATGTCGCCTTGTGCTTGCCTCGCAAACGACGCGAAATCTCCGTCGCCAAACGACCCAAAACCAAACCCCTCGCATCTACAAGGTGCCACTTCGTTTCTACTTTGTTTTCTGCTCCCGGAACCCACGTCCGAGATGAAGCCGTATGCATCATACAGACCTTTCTCTAAATCTAATACTCACTCGCAAAAATACCCCGCCCCTCCCATCCTTCTACCCTCCATAATCCACAAGGTCAAGGAAAATATCTCAACCCAATTCCTTACCCTCCAAAAAAACCATCAAGGTCGTCATCGGGACAAAAATATATCCACGCTCGCGACCCGACTTCAGCCAAGCCTTCAATAGGGACAACGTCTCCACATACGGGTGGGCTATCGCTACCGCATAGCCCCGATCCGACGCCAATGCTTCCACCTCCTTTATACGCTTCCTTATCTGATGAACCTCCGGATCATGATCTATAAAGACATCCCTCACCGCATACGACACCCCCAAATCCTTCGCGACACGCCAGCCCTTGCTCTTCGGATGAGTCATCGAATCCAAAAAGGGCAAATTATACGCCTTCAACTCACGGAGAAAAACTTCCATACCATGCTCCCAACGCGTAAAACGACTCCCCATATGGTTGTTCACCCCCACAACTCCGTCAAAACGCGTCAAATTCCACAGCATCCTAGCCTCAATATCATCGTCTGCCATGCCTCGCATCAACGCCATCTTACCCACCTTCAGCCTTTCCGCTCCTTCAGGTTCCATCGGCAAATGCACAAAAATATCATGGCCATTCTCGTCAGCCTCACGTGCCAACTGCTCAGAATATCGGGCATACGGCAAAAGCGATATCGTCACAGGCTCTCCCAAGCGAACCGCACGCAAACCCTCCTGTAACCTCTCACCCACATCGTCTATCACCACCGCTATCAATCCTCGAGCCCCTTCTCCCACAGCATAACGACGACCATGTTCCCTCCAGCGCGAACCCGCCCCCTCCAAAGCCTTCCTCCTCTCTCGAAACAATACATCTCGACCCACCTCTCCAGAAAAATCTCCTCCCCTCAACGACCCTTCCTCTTGAGAACCTCCATACGCAACCACACCCTCTTCCGCCGATTCATAAGACTCATACACATCAAGAAGATACTCTCCGCCTCCAGAAAGAACCACCATCATAAAGACAAACACCACCACCAATACACCCGTAATCCCAAATGCAGCCCAAGAAATTATACGATAGCGCAAACGACCTCAACCTCACCTCTACGGCTCCAAACGAAACCTTTGTGACTCTTCATCCGACAACACCCCTCCCTCCATCTTTCCATCCTCACGCCACTTCTCCTCCCAAAAAACTTGCCAACGACTCGCACGCAACACTTCCTCTTCACTCATATTGCGTCCTATCTTCTTCGCCAAAAATCCAGAACCACGACCCCCCAGAACTTCAGACATCCTATACAATGCATACGCCGCCACCAAATCCTTTTTTACTCCAGAACCAAATGAATAATAACTCCCCAGCCTCTTCAATGAACGCTCATCACCAGACCTCGCAGAACGCCTCAACAAATGCAAAAAATCTACAACATCGCCCCCAGAAAAATACAACAACTCATAAAGCGGATAGTCTCCCCACACACATCCACCCTCACTCAAAGACCTCAGGTAAACCTCTAGTTCATCACCCTCCAAGCCGGAGACCTCAACGAAGCTATCCACCGACTCCCGAGCACATCCCTCTTTGCCTTCTCCACCAAAAGCAAACCCTCCTTGCCACAAAAAAAAACCAATAAAAAGTAAACCCTAATCTTCACCCATACCTCACCTCAAGAATTTCATACTCACGTGTCCCGCTAGGAGTCACCAACTCAAAAACATCTCCCTCAACCTTCCCGATCATCGCACGCGACAAAGGGGCGCGAATCGATATCAAGCCCTTGTCAATATCCGCCTCATACTCTCCCACCACCTGATACGTCACCTTCTCATCACTCTCGCAATCCTCAAGAACAACGGACGCTCCAAAACGAATCTCAGGACCACTGCCCTCAGACGGATCTATCACCTCCACACGACTCGTCAACGTCTCCAACTCCCCTATCCGACCCTCTATAAAACTCTGACGCTCACGCGCCGCATGATACTCCGCGTTCTCAGACAAATCTCCATGCTCACGCGCTTCCGCTATCGCCCGTATCACAGACGCACGCTCCACATGCTTCAAATTCCTCAACTCTTCCAATACTGTTTCATAACCCTTCGGGGTCATCGGAATCCGTTCCATAGCTCACATCTCCTCATGTACAACACAAAAAAACAAAACAATCACTCTCCCAACCACTTCGCGTTCAAATCCTTAAAAAAGGACGTCGCCTTCTTCAGCTCAAGCCAGTGATTCAAAAAATTTAACCACACCTGATCCTCTTGCGATACCAAAAAAGCTCCTGGAGAACTCGTAAGAGGCGCCTTCAACGGCACCACCGTCAAAGACGGATGATTAACACGCAAATTCGCCGCGTCTATGTTGCTCGTCAATGACAAATCCGCTCGACCACTCAATACCTCTTGGTACTCGCGCGCTGGCGACTCAACCGTCACGATCGTCGCGTGCTTAAAAAACTTCCGAGCCTGACTCTCAAATACCGTTCCCAGAGTCGTCGCGACCTTCACACCCTCTCGATCCAAGTCAGACCAATCAGAACCGTACTTCCCCACATTCTCCTTAAGACTCATCGGTACCGTCCCAAAATAAATATACGGCGACGTGTAGCCCGCAACCTTCGCTCGCGATACACTCACACTCGCACTCGTCGTCATATCATACTTGTCCGCAAGTATACCATTCACCAGCGTCTTCCAGTCCGTCGCAACAAACTTCAACTCAACACCCATGTCCGACGCCAACTGACGCACCACGTCTATATCATAGCCCTCATACGCCCCCGTCTTCACATCGCGGATGCTCATCGGACGAAAATCTCCCGTCGTACCCACACGCAACTCTCCACGCTCCAAAACCTCGTGCAAATGACTCTCTCCCGCCTCCAAAGAACCCAAGTCCGACACAAACACCCACAAAAAAATTATCGCCAATACAATACGCATCTCTCACCTGTTAACTTAAAAATTGAAAAAAAATCCTACTCACCCTACTCTCGCACTTCCAATACCCTCATCACACATTATGCTCATGCCTATCTCGACCACGAACGCTACCAGAAAGTCACATCCTTTGTCACGCTTTTTCATCATCACAATACCCTTTTTTCTCTCAGGATGCTCCGCATCTCATTGGGGATGGCACATCTTGTCTCCCCTCCTACCCAATGGTCAAGAAAATCTCGCTTTCCTCCTTAGCGGACTCTTCACCACCATCTCCCTCTCTCTACTCTCCATCTCCTCATCCATCATCATCGGACTCGCACTCCTCCTCCTACGACAATCTTCACTCAAAATCATCAAAACCATCTCCATCTCTCTCATCGAAATCCTTCGCGCCATTCCCATCCTCGTCATGCTCCTTTGGGTCTACTACGGACTCCCCATCACATTCGGGATCCAACTCTCCCCTTTCGCCGCCGCCGTACTCGCCCTCGCTCTCTCCGATTCCGCTTTCGAAACAGAAATCTTCAGAAGCGGCATACAGTCCGTTCCCATAGGACAAAAATTAGCCGCTCAAAGCCTCGGACTCAAACCCCTCCACACCTTCCGATTCATCATACTTCCTCAAGCTCTCCGAATCATACTTCCCGCCCTCGGAAACCAATACATCTACGTCCTCAAAATGTCATCCCTCGCCTCCATCATCGGCGTACTCGATATCACTCGACGCGCAAACGAACTCGTCACCATCACCTATAGACCCCTCGAAATCTACTCCTTCCTCGTCCTCGAATACCTCGCCCTCGTACTCGTCGTCTCTTTCGCCGTCAGAAAAATAGAAAAATACTTCAAAAAACAAGACTAAAGCACTTCCCTCTTGACACCCCGCTCTCATTGCCATAGTCTTGCGTCCAGTTCTGTCTCATATCGAGACTCTGCTTGTCGTGTGGAACCCTATCCCGCTACAACCTCAAGAAAATCACCCACTCTCAAGAAAGTCTTTTCATGTACGCCGTCATCGCAACCAGTGGCCGACAGTTCCGCGTCACCAAAGGGGCCGTCATCAAAGTCAACGCCGTCGAAGGCAATGTCGGAGATAACCTCTCCTTCAATAACGTCGTCGCTATCGGCGACGAAAAATCTCTCAAAGCCTCCCCAGACGAACTCAAAAAAGCTTCCGTCAACGGCACGATACTCGAACAGGGCAGAGCGGACAAAATTATCATCTTCAAGAAAAAACGTCGCAAAGGCTATCAGAAAAAACAAGGCCATCGACAAAACATCACCACAATCCGTATCACCGATATTTCTTCATAAACCATTCTCTCAATCTTCTCAGGAGCTTTCATCATGGCACACAAAAAAGCAGGGGGCAGTTCAAAAAATGGACGAGACACCATAGGACGACGACTCGGCGTCAAACGATACGGTGGCGAACAGGTCAACGCGGGAACCATCATCGTTCGACAACGAGGAACTCAGTTCTTCCCAGGCAATAATGTCGGCATGGGTAAAGACCACACTCTCTTCGCTACCGCCGATGGACAGGTCAATTTCAGACATACTCGCGAACGCATCTACGCAAACGTCGAGTAATTCCATCTCCTCTCTACATGCACCCGTGGCTCAATTGGATAGAGCGTCTGACTACGGATCAGGAGGTTGGGGGTTCGAGTCCTCCCGGGTGCGCCACTCTCTCT
>CAKMZR010000116.1 GCA_929200455.1 uncultured Alphaproteobacteria bacterium
CTGTCAGACTGTACGAGACCGTGTCTTCGCTGTCTTCATCGCTTGCAGAAAAAGTTCCCACCACGGTATCCCGTATTTCATCCATTTCTACAGTCTGTTTTTCTTGAGAAGAAAAAGTCGGAACCTTATTCACATTCCCATTATTTCCGTCTCCACCATCGCCACCACCATCACCTCCATCCCCACCACCGCCGCCGCCTCCACTTCCACCGCCTCCGCAAGCCCCCAAAGTCAAAAGTAGGGCAGAGAAAGACAAGCTTTCCGCAAAACCACGACTTCTCCTAAATGATTTTTTCATGGCTACAATACGTAGGCAGTCAAAATTTTTCGTATCTTTCATCTTAAAGCCTTTTCTCTGTTTGTTTGCGAGATTGCTTAAGGGTAGATGGGAAGTTAATACTGAGTCAAGATTTTTTCTTCTTAAAATCCGATGTCGTGGTATGTGCCAAGTCCGATGAGATCGTCTTCAAATGAAGTGATGGTGGAGAGGGTACCAGCGTTGGTGGCGGTGGTGGTGAAGGCATGTCCGCCCAAGTTGTAAGTTGTGCCGGCACCCGTAGAGCTTGTCGCAAGGATCAAGTGTTCTGCTTTGTTTGCCGTCGTTGAAGTCCAATCCTCGATGGTGATGGAAAGATTAACACCGTAGGTGATTTTGAGATCGCTTCCGCTCAAAACCAAAGAAACGTCTGTGGCCGTCACTCCGCCACCAAGATAGAGGCGAATCTTATCAGTACCGCCTGTCTCTGAGATGGTGTTATGGCCTGCCTCGCTGAGATTAAAAAGGTAAGTATCATCGCTTGTTCCCCCTTTAAGAGTGTCATTTCCTGAACCGCCCTCGAGCGTATCATTTCCTGTGCCGCCCTCGAGCGTATCATCGCCTGTGCCGCCCTCAAGAGTGTCATTGTTTGCTTCGCCATAGAGGGTGTCATTGCCTGCTCCTCCTCGAATTATGTCCTCGCCTGCTCCGCCACGAAGCATATCATTGCCAGCTCCACCCTCAAGAGTATCATTGTCCGCTCCCCCCCGAATTGCATCATTGCCCGCTTCGCCATAGAGGGTGTTGATGCCATCACCCCCCTCAATCCAATCATTGCCATCACCACCGTTAATGCGGTCATTCCCGCCAAGACCAAAAAGATAATCGTCGAAGGCCGTACCGTTGATGGTGTCATTACCTGCGGTTCCCGTTTTTCGTAATGAAGTCAGTTGATCAGCTGTAGTGGCGGTTGTCTTGAAGGCGTAGTCTTTCAAATTGTATGATTTGTCTCCAGATTGAGAAGAAAAACTCGTGCCAAGAATCAAACTTTCTACGCGGTTTTGAACCGTAGCCCATTCCTTGATGGTGAGGGAAAAATCGCTGTTGCCTGTGTAGGTAATTTTGAGATCTCTTCCTTCTAAGACCAATGAAACGTGTGCGGCGTTGATTCCGTCGGTATAGAGGTAAATACGGTCTATGTCGCCTGTGTCCGTGAGGGTATTATGTCCTGTTTGGCTGAGATCAAAAAGATAGGCATCATCATCTGCTCCCCCTAGAAGTATGTCATTTCCCGTCCCGCCCTCAAGAGTGTCATCGCCTGTGCCGCCCTCGAGCCTATCATCGCCTGAGCCACCCTCAAGCACGTCATTGTCCGCCCCGCCATAGAGAGTGTCGTTGCCTGCTCCTCCGCGCATTGTATCCTCGCCCGCTTCCCCATGAAGCATGTCATTGCCGGCTCCGCCCCAAATAATATCATTGCCTATCCCGCCCCGAACTGTGTCATTTTCTCCTTCGCCATAGAGCGTGTCATCGCCTGATCCCCCATAAATCGTGTCCTCGCCCCCTTCCCCAAAAATTCTGTCCTTGTCATTCCCGCCATAAATAATATCATCGCCGACGCCACTGGCAATGGTGTCGTTGCCATCACCTCCCTCAATCCAATCATTGCCATCACTACCGTGAATGTCGTCATTCCCGCCAAGACCAAAAATATAATCATCGAAGTCCGTACCGTCGAGAGTGTCATCACCTGCAGTCCCCGTCTTTCGTAATGGAACCAGTCGATCGGCTGTGATCGCGGTTGTCGTGAAGGTGTGGTCTTTCAAATTGTATGATTTGTCTCCAGATTGAGAAGAAGAACTCGTGCCGAGGATCAAACTTTCTACGCGGTTTTGATACGTATCCCATTCTTTGATAGTGAGGGAAAAATTGCTGTTGCTCGTATAGGTGATTTTGAGATCTTTTCCTTCTAAGACCAACGAAACGTATGCGGCGTTAATTCTGGTGGTATAGAAGTGAATACGGTCTGTGTCGCCTGTGTCCGTGAGTGTATTGTGTCCTGTTTGGCCGAGATCAAAAAGATAGGTATCATCATCCCGTCCCCCCAGAAGTATGTCGTTGCCCGTCCCGCCCTCAAGCGTGTCATGACCATCTTCTCCCCGAAGAGTATCATTGCCCGTCCCGCCTGCAAGCGTGTCATTTTCTGTGCCGCCCTCGAGTATATCGTCGCCACTTCCGCCCTCAAGAGTGTCATAGCCCTCTCCGCCCCAAAGGGTGTCGTCGTCTCCTCCCCCCTGAAGAGTATCATCGTCTTCCCCCCCATAAAGAATATCATTTCCGTCACCCCCCTGAAGTACGTCGTTGCCATCTTTCCCCTCAATCCAGTCATTGCCCGCCTTGCCTTCAAGAGTATCGTTGCCGCCAAGACCGAAAAGATAATCGTCATAATCCGTGCCGACAATGGTGTCATCACCTGAAGTCCCTGTCTTCCGCAATGAGGTCAATTGCTCGATGGTCGTGGCGGTGGTGGTGAAGGCGTAGTCTTTCAAGTTATAAGACTTGTCGTCAGACCGAAGAGAAGCACTCTTACTCAGGATCACGCTTTCTACACGATTCCCGGCTGTCGACCAGTCTTTGATGGTAATGGAAAAGCTGTTTCCATAGGATATTTTGAGATCACGGTTGTTCATCAAGACCAATGAGATGCCTATAGCTGTTCCTTGGCTAAGATAGAGGCGAATACGGTCTGTGCCGCTTGTGTCGGTGAGTGTACTATGTCCTGTCTGTCCGAGATCGAAAATATAGGTATCATTGCCAGCTCCACCCTCAAGAGTGTCGCTGCCGCCTTTACCATCAAGGATGTCGTGGCCTCCAAGGGCAGAAATGCTGTCATCGTATGCGGTGCCTGTGAGCGTGTCATGTCCGGCGGTGCCTGTCTGTTGCAACGAAGTGAGAGCGTTTGCTGTGGTTGGACCTTTCGAGAAGTCGTGAGGACCCAAGGCGTATTTTTTGTCGCCAGAATTGTCCATAAGATTGTCACCAAGAGACAGAATTTCTATACGGTTTGCATCTGTATTCCAATCCCGAATTGTGATGGAAATGTTTGTTCCATAGGATATTTTGAGGTCGTCCCCAATCAGTTCAAGCTTGATGTTTTCGATCTGTTGAGCATTGAAGTTGCCGGTTTTGAGTAGGCGAATAAGGTCTACACCGCCTGTGTCGGTGATGATATCGTGTCCCTGATTGTCGAAATGAAAAGTATAGGTGTCATTTCCGTTTTTTCCGGCCAAGAAGTCATTGCCCGCTTTGCCGTAGAAGGTGTCGTTACCGGAAGAGCCCAAGAGATAATCATCCAGCTCTGTGCCGTCGAGTGTCCCGGAGGCGTCCTGCACCAATGAAGTGAGTGTATTGGCTGTGATGGTTGTTGTTGAGAAGGCACCGTCTTTCAAGTTGTAAGCTTTGTCGTCGGATTGAGGAGTAGCTTTTGCACCAAGGGTAAGGCTTTCTACACGATTTCCGGCTGTTGACCAGCCTTTGATGGTAACGGAGAAGTTGCTTCCATAGGATATTTTGAGATCATTGCCCTCTAAGACCAATGAGACGTCTGAGGCTGTGATTCCTGAGGTAAGATAGAGATGAATACGTTCTGTGCCGCCTGTGTCGGTGAGTGTATTGTGTCCTCTTTGGCTGAGATCGAAAAGGTAGGTATCGTTTCCCGCTCCCCCCTCAAGAGTGTCATCTCCGACTTTGCCATTGATGATATCATCACCCCCAAGACCGCTTATATGATCGTTGTAAACTGTGCCGTTGAGTGTGTCGTTGCCTGCAGTGCCTTCCTGTCGCAGCGAGGTGAGGTCATCGGCGGTGATTGCGGTTGTTGTAAAGACGTAGCTATTCAAGGCATAGGTTTTGCCGATATCAGAAGCGCTTATTCCAAGGATCAGCTGTTCTACTTGGTTTTGCTGGTTGTTCCAGTCTTTGATGATGAGGGAGAAGTTGTCTCCGTAGGTGATTTTGAGATTGTCACCTTCCAAGACCAATGAGACGTCTGTGGCTGTAATTCCCGTGCTAAGGTAGAGGCGAATGGTGTCTGTACCGCTTGTGTCTGTGAGGTTGTTGTGTCCTGCTTCGCTGAGATCGAAAAGGTAGGTGTCATTGCCCGCTCCGCCGAGTAGGGTGTCGTTGCCGGCTTTGCCATTGATGATGTCATGCCCCCCAAGACCGCTTATATGATCATCAAAAACTGTGCCGTCGAGTGTGTCGTTGTTTTCAGTGCCGTCCTGTCGCAACGGAGTGAGGCTATCGGCAGTGATGGCGTCTGTGGTGAAGGGGTGTGTCCCCAAGGCGTAGGCTAAGCCGGACTCAGTAGCGTTTGTGGCAAGGGTTAATTGTTCTATACGGTTTGCGGCCGTTGACCAGTTGTTAATGGTGATAGAAACATCGGTACCGTAGGTGATTTTGAGATTATTATTAATCAAAACCAATGAGATATCTGTCGCTTGAATTCCGCTGTCAAGATAGAGTTTAATACGGTCTATTCCATCTGTGTCTGTGATGGCGTTTGTGCTTTCTTTACTCAGATCGAAAAGGTAGGTGTCATTGCCTGCTCCGCCGAGAAGGGCGTTTGTGCCCACGCCTCCGTCGAGAGTATCATCGTCAGCCCCTCCATTGAGGGTGTCGTTGCCCTCTTCGCCATAGAGAGCGTCATTGCCAGCTCCTCCATTGAGAATGTCGTTGCCTGTGCCGCCGTAAAGAATATCATTGCCATCTTTTCCCGTGAGTGTGTCATGACCCCCAAGACCGAAAAGATAGGTGTTTTCATCTTTTTTTTCTTCTTCAACGCTGAGCGTATCATCTGTGTCTGAACCTGTAACGTCGATGAGATCACGGAGGTTTACATTGATCTCTTTTATGGCACCATCTCCTTTACTGTCTTTTGCGATCACATTAAAGACATAGCGACTTTGCACTTCATAATCGGGGACTTCGCGGAATGTGACTTTTCCTGTTTGGCTGTCAATAGCAAAAAAAGAGGCATCTGTACCCGTAAGACTGTAGGTGATTGTATCTCCCTCGTCTTCGTCGCTTGCGGAAAAAGTTCCTACCGTAGTACCTCTTACTTCGTCCAGTGTTAAAACAGCTTTTTCCGGAGAAGAAAATTTTGGGTTTTTGTTTATGGTTCCGTTGCCATTTCCGTCGCCACCATTTCCATCTCCACCGTTTCCGTCTCCACCATTTCCGTCGCCACCGTTTCCACTCCCGCCG
>CAKMZR010000117.1 GCA_929200455.1 uncultured Alphaproteobacteria bacterium
CCAAATCTATCGCCTTCACCGTATAGGTGTAACGTCCATCCTTATCAAGCTGCAAATGAAATGCAAATTTCCCATTCAATCCCACCTTCTCCCTAAACACTTCATTCCCAGACTCATCGTACAATACCAACGTACTCTCAGGCTCCGTATGAAACTCGAGACGATCCTCAGACGTCACCCCGTCCTGCACGCCCGTATCCGACGCCAATCCCACAACCGGAGCCTCAGGAGGATCCAAATCTATCAAAGTCTCAGAATTCGATGACGGCGTATTCCGAACCACAAACACCTTCACCTTCGACGGCTGCTCTGCCGGCTCAGGCGTAACAGAAACGTCAACCGCTTCTCCAGACAAAGGATCTCCCTCTGTCTCCTCAGACGAGAAACCACGATCCGCTTCATCCTCAGAATCAGAAGACGGCCTCCTCGAGGCTTCCACATTCTCCTGTGCACGCTCCGCTTCCTCAAGAAGCAAACCCACAAACGAACTTTCCCCTCCCTGCTCTTGCAACTCTTCCGCTATCTTCTTCAAATTCTCTGCTCCCGCCACAGAAAACAACTTTCCATACTGTTTCGCCAAACTTGCCGCATCCGCCTTGTCAGACGATGACACCCCATTCTTACCCACCTGCACAGACGCAAAAGATTCATCCAACAAACGACTCCCATTGCCGCCGTTAAATTGAACCGCTCCAGACAACAAAATTACACCCATGCTCTGATCCTCGCCGACACCCTTCACCTCCGCAACAAGAGACGTTCCACGAATTCCTATCGTGCCCACAGGAGTCACAAGACCCACATTGTCGTAGTTCTGCTGTGCAACCTTTCCACTAAGATACAAAAATGTACCCTTCAACAACGAGAACAAACTCTCATTCCCCTCCGCTCCCCCCTCGTCAAACGCGTGCGAATCTATCACCATCCGCGCACCGGAACTCAAAGTTATCGAACTCTCGTCGTTCATCATCAATGACAAACTCGATGTCTCACTAAGAACAATTTCCTCGCCAAAAAAGACATCATCTCCCACATCCACAGTACGCTTCTCCCCCAGTATATCCACCACATACGCATCACCATCAAGCGAAGAAACCTCTCCCACAGGCGTACTCGACACATCTCGCGTCGACTGCGACAACAACACACGAAGTGCAAAAATATCAAAAGAACGTCCCTGAATCTCAACCGACATCAAAGAAAAATCAGGCGAATAATAGCCCTCGATCACCTCCTGATCACCAGACTCAAGCTCCAAAACCAAATCATCTCCGTTGCGTTTCGATGACATCAAAACCACATCCGCAACAGTCGAAACCGGAGTCCCTGCTACAGGCGCTCCGCCGCCTTCAGAAAAAGCCAAAACTCCATCAGACAACTCCGGAAACCAATCAGAAGATTCCAACAATCCCTCTTGAGAGACCACACCCTCTTCTTCCACAAACTCACTCCCTTTGCTTTCATTCTCGGTTTTCATGATAACAACGTCCTTCCAAAATTAAAAAAAACATAAAAAAAATAGCCAGACTACACGCCGTCCTGCCAAGACTTATGTGCAATTCAATGAACAGATGAAGAATCGTAACCTGCTCTAGCCATCCACACTCTAACCCCCCCGCCACACCTTGAAAGTGATCAGTGTCACCTTTTACACACTTTTTTGATCTTTTTCTCCAAACACCTTAATTAAAGTCACCTCAACACGTCTCGACGACTGTAACCAGGGTTTCCAGCCTTCCCCCTCAAACCATAACGTACCCTCACTACCTCCACCCGACGCTTGCTCACTCCCAATCTGTCCACAATACTATTCGTCGACAAACCTCCCGTCAACGCCTCCACTATCTCCTCGTCAATAACCTTCCTGCTCCTCCTCAAGCCCGCCATCGGGATGTACATATACCCGCGACCAAACGCTTCCAATAAACGATCTCCAACGTCGCGACCAAAATAACGAACCACACTGTTGCTCGATACGTTCGATATGTATATACGTCGACCCCCAAATACCGAACACAAACGCTCCGTATAAACCTCCCCCAAATGCTCACATAACTCCTGATATACACGCGAACGCAATCCTCGATCCGAGACCTCTTCTTCTTCCATGCTCATCATCTTACCTCCTTTTAAATCAATCGTAAAAAATACCCACCGAGATTTATGACACATCTTCTCTCAATATTCTACTTATTTTTTTATTTTTTTGATGGGTATTCTTTTTTTGTTCTCTTTTTACCATAGTAACCCCAACACCAAAGACCTCATTTTCATCTCAAAATCAAGGATCATCTCATGGACAACCACAATATCAATAGAATGCTCGGACGTATCGAAGGCAGACTCGATGGTATCGATTCCGGTATAGACAAACTCCAATCTCACATCCAACGTATGGACGAAAGACTCCGAACCGTCGAAACACGCTCCCTCAAAAATGGCACCATCGCCGGAGCCCTCATGGGCGTCGGAACCGGTATACTCGCAGGAATTATACGAGCGAAAGTAGGCTGACTTTCATGACACCTAATCGAGAAAAAAGAAAAAAAGAAGCCAGAATACTCTTCGTAAAAAAAGGATGGGGCGTCGACGAAATCGCCGCTCATCTCCGAGTACAACCCTCCACCGTCAACCGGTGGCGGCGCGAAGACAAAAATCAAAAAATCGACTGGAATACACAAAAAGCCGCCGTATCTCTCGGGGGAAGAGACGAACATCTCGCAGAAGTCCTCAATGACTACCTCAATATCCATCGACAGATCATGGCAGAACTCAGAGAACGACAGGATATAGATACCATCGCAAAAGCTCGCGTTCTTGCAAGCCTTGCCGATACCTTCAATCGTACCACAAAAGCCGCCGTCAAAGTCTCGCCTTCTCTCGATCATGTCGCCCTAAGTCACGAACTCCTAAGCAAACTTTCTCAGTACATCCTCTCTCACCACAAAAATCACGCTCAAGACTTCGCAGAAATACTAGAACTCTTCGGAATCTGGCTCGCAGAAGAAGACACAGCATGAAAACAACCTTCTCTCGTCACGACATCTCGCGACTCACACGTCTCAACAAAAATCTCAAGTACAAACTCTTGCTCGAATCAGAAAACTTTTCCGAAACAGACGCACAAATACGTACACAAAAAGCAAAAAAAGACCTCTCCTTCTTCGCATCCACATACCTACCCCACCACATCAGAAATCATAGTCATGTCGGCTTGAGTGCCTTCCACTCTTGGCTCTCCACAGAATGGTGCCTCATCGCAGAACAAAAAGAATCCCACAATATAGCCGTCGCCGCACCAAGAGGAGAAGCAAAAAGTACTTACCTGCTCGCCTACATCCTCTGGTGCTTCCTCTTCCAAAAAAAACACTTCGTCGTCTATATCATGGACAGCCTACAACAAGCAGAACAAATGATCACAACCATTCATGACGAAATCTCTTGCAACCTCAGAATCAAACAAGACTTCCAATCCCTCATTCCCTCATCTCCTTCCCTATCAAAAAATACCCTCACCCTTGGTACTCAATTTCGAGTCGTAGCCAAAGGCGCAAAACAGCGACTTCGCGGACTCAAATTCGGAGCCCACAGACCCGACCTCATCCTCCTTGACGATATCGAAAATGACCAAAATGTCCAAAATCCCAAACAGCGCGACAAACTCCATGCGTGGCTCTCTCGTGCCGTCCATAACCTCGGGGAAGCGGGAGCCGTCACCACCACCCTCTTGGTCGGAACCGTTCTCCATCACGACTCTCTCCTCGCAAGGTTACTCAAAGACCCACTCTGGACATCCAAGAAATTCTCCGCCATCTCAAAAATGCCGGAAAGACAAGACCTATGGCAAAAATGGGAACATATCTTCAAAAATAAAGGAAAAGAATCCGCTCTCTCTTTCTACCGAAACAACCAATCGCTCATGGACAAGGGGAGTCTCGTTAATTGGCCCGGAAAACGAAGCCTTGTCGACCTCATGGAACTCAAACTCCGTATCGGACAACGTGCCTTCGCTTCCGAACAACAAAATCATCCTCAAAATGATGCCGAAAGCTTCAAATCACTCTCCTACTGGGAAGAAATCAATCCCCAATCCCTCATGGTCGGGGCTGTCGATCCTAGCCTCGGAAAAACAGGCGGCGACCCAAGTGCCATCATCATCGCCGCCGTCAACAGACAACAGGCTTGTCTCGATATTGTCGAAGCCCTCATCTCCAGAATCCCTCCGGACGAAATCATCAGTAACGTCATACGCCTTCAACAACAGTACGACGTCTCTAGGTGGTATGTCGAAAATGTCCAGTTCCAAGAATTCCTACGACACGAACTCGTACACCGTGCCGCAAAAGCCGGAATCCCTCTCAGTGCCCAACCCGTCAATCCAAGAGCTCCCAAAAATGTAAGAATCGACGCCCTGCGTGCTCCCGTCTCTGACGGCAGAATTCGATTCTCTCCCCAACACACAACCCTCATCGAACAACTCTCTGCATGGCCTCTCGGAGACCACGATGACGGACCCGATGCTCTCGCTATGCTCTGGAAATTCGGGATGCCCCAAATACAAACCATCCCGGATATCTCTCAAAACCAAAACAACGACCGTCTCTCCTCTCAACTCCAAAACCTACACGCCCAATCCCAATCCTTCATGCAACGTCCCCTCGATGACGATGCTCCCAACCCCGCGAAAGTACAATCATGGTAAACTCTCCCCTCTCCTTCCCCCTCAACGAAGTCTTCGCCGCTCCCTCTCCCCAAAAACAACGCTCGCTGCAGTGCGAACACCCCTCCATCGGACTCTCCCCGCGAAAACTACACCACATCCTCACTTCCGCAGAAACCGGAAACAGTCAAAGCTACTTCGACCTCTGCACCGATATTGAACAAAAATGGCCACGATACGCCGCCGTTCTCGGGGTAAGAAAAAGACAAATCGCTCAGCTCGCCCTCAAAGTACACCCCCATCCATCCCTCGATAACGCTCAAAAACACTCAGAACTCGTGGAAACAATTATCGATAGCGGACTCCTACAAGAACATATGCTCGACATTCTCGATGCCGTCAGCAAAGGAATCTCCCTCACAGAAATTATCTGGGAACAAAATGACCTCTGGCTGCCTCGAGAACTCATAAACCGTCCCCAAAAATGGTTCGAATATGTCCATCCAAACAACAACCCCGATACGCAACCCCTCCTCATGATGCGGGACGGAAGCAACTCCTTCTCCCCTCTCCCTCCTTACAAATTTATTGTTCACACCTCCAATCTCACTTCAGGATGTCCACACACCTCCGGACTCGGGAGACTCGTTTCCTGGTGGTACCTCTTCTATAACCACGCCGTCAAAGACTGGCTCGGCTTCATGGAGGTCTACGGAAAACCCATGCGGATCGGACGCTACGCTCCCACCACCAGCGAAGACGAAAAAAAGAGGTTACGACAAGCACTCGCAACCCTCGGATCAGACGGATCCGCTCTCATCCCGGACTCTATCGCCATCGAA
>CAKMZR010000118.1 GCA_929200455.1 uncultured Alphaproteobacteria bacterium
ATTCGAAAACGCTGCTGAGTCCTGCTCCTGAGAGGCTATAGACGAAGCTTCCGGGTATGATGCCGATGAATGTGGCGACAAAGAAAGATACGAGTCTCATATTGAGGAGAGCGGGTACGAGATTGAGGATGAAGAAGGGAACGATGGGAATGAGTCTGAGGGTGAGCAGGTAGCTGAAGGCGTTATTTTGGAAGCCGTCACGGAGTTTGTCGACCCATGCGGTATTTTTTTGTGCGAGGGTATCTGCGAGGGCGAATCGGGTGACGAGGAAGATGATGGATGCACCGATGGATGCGGCTGTGACGACGAAGAGGGTACCGAATAGGGCTCCGAAGAGGAATCCGCCCGTGAGTGTCATGATTGTGGCCCCTGGTAGGGATAGGGCGACGACGGCGATATAGGCGAGGACGAAGAGGATTCTGGAGAGGAGGAAGTTTTCTTCGACAAAAGCGAGGAGTACGATTCTTTCTTCTCTGAGTTTTTCGAAGGTGAGGTATGTGTGTAGGTCGAGATAGAAGGCGGCGGTGATGGCGGCGACTATGACGAGGAGGGGAAGAAATCTTAGAATTTTGGAAGAAGAGGAGCTGTTCATGATATTGTGAGGTTCTGGAGTTTGATGAGGTTAAAGGGATAATAGGGTAAACTGCGGATGATGTCGAGATGAGAAGGTGTATGTTTGGGAATAAAAAGATTGTGAGAAGTGAAAAGGGGTATTATTTTTTTGTGGAGGTAGGGTTATGATGGTGGTTTAGGAGACGTGTATTATGGAGATGTTGAGACTGGGAGATTCTGCGCTGACGTGTGTATTTTCTAAAACCGAGTGGCAGGAGGGCAAGCATAAGGTTCTGATGAAGAGGCTGGGAGATCATGGTGTTGCGGGAGGTTATCTTTTGGATATTGTGGTATCTTTTGGTCGTGTGAGCGTGTACTGGGATGTTCGGAAGAAGCGTCTTTTGGAAGTGGAAGAGCTGTTGGTTGGTATGGTGGAGGAAGAGGGGGTAGGAGAGGTTTTGGAGGTTTCTGAGGGTCGTTATTGGGATTTTCCGGTGTGTTATGATGGTTTGTACGGTTTGGATTTGGAGGATTGTGCTCGTGAGTCTGGTTTGTCGCAAGAGGAGGTTGTGAGGTGTCATGAGGCGGAGGAGTATGAGGTTTTGCTTATAGGTTTTTTGCCTGGATTTCCTTTTATGGGACATACGGTGCCTTCATTAAATTTCCGTAGGAGGAAGACGCCCCGTGTGGGTGTTCCGAGTGGTTCTGTGGCGGTTGCGGGCGGTTTGACGGCGATATACCCGTGGGAGAGTCCGGGAGGTTGGCATATTTTGGGTGTGTGTCCTGTGCCATTATTTTGCCCTGAGAGGGGAGAGGATGCGTGCCTTTTGCGTGTGGGAGACAAGGTAAAGTTTCGAGGAGTGGGCGTGGATGAATACCGAGATATGTGTGGGGAGATGTTGCGGGAAGGTTATGATTTGGAAGTTTTGCTGAGGGAGTAGACTTGATGGGATCGAAGGTACGTGTTTTGAGGGAGGGAATGATGATGTCGTTTCAGGATAGAGGTCGTTTGGGTTTTTACGGTTCTGGTGTTCCGAGGAGTGGTGCCCTTGATGAGCAGTTGTTGCGTATGGGAAACAGGATATTGGGGAATGACGAGGAGGAAGCGGGACTTGAATTTTTTTACCGAGGTCCTCTTTTGCGGGTGGACGAGGGAGAAGTGTGTATGGTTTTGGCGGGAGGCTTGGGTTGTGAGGTGAGAGGGCGAGATGGAAGTGTGAGGAAGAGGGTGGATTCTTTTGAGAGTTTTTGTGTGAGGAGTGGGGAGAGTGTGGATGTGGGAGAGGTGAGGGAGGGAACGGTGGGTTATATTTTGGTGGAGGGAGGCTGGAAGTTGGAGTCCTTTTTGGGAAGTTTTTCTTTTTATGGACGTGCGAAATTGGGTACGGTGGTGGGAGATATTTTGGAGACGAGGAGCGTGAGTGATGGCAGGAGGGAGGGTTATTGTATGGTTGATTTTTGTATGGGTTTGCGGAAGAAGGTTCGTGTGATGTGGGGTCCTCAGGCGGATTATTTTTCTGAGGAGGCGCGGGAGATTTTTGCGACGTCTTGTTTTGAGGTGGAATCGACGCGCGATCGGATGGGGTTGAGGCTGAAGGGTGCAGGTCTTGAGAGTGAGAAGGGTTATGATGTGAGGTCGGAGGGTTTGGTTCCTGGAGTGATTCAGGTTCCGGGCAGTGGTCATCCTATCGTTCTTTTGAATGATTGTCAGACGATGGGGGGTTACCCGAAGATAGGGACGGTGATAAGTGCGGATTTGCGTCATGTGGGACAGTGGGGAGGAGGGGACAAAGTGAGCTTTGAGGTTGTGGGAGAAGAGGAGGCATACGAAGCTTTTCGTGTGCTTATGGAAGAGGAAGCGGGGATGAAGGTTTTGGAGAGGAGTTATGATAGGTTGGGATTGAGTGATTTGGGGGGTACGGGATTTGTGGATGCACTTTCTCCTTTTCATTTTCCGGGTTCTTTGGAGGAAGGAGAAGAGAGCGAATGAAGAGAGTGGATTTGAACGCGGATATGGGTGAGAGTTATGGGATATACAGGTTGGGCGATGATGAGGGATTGCTGGAGTTTGTGAGTTCTGCGAGCATAGCCTGTGGATTTCACGGGGGGGATCCGATGGTGATGAGGAAGACGTTGAGGCTTGCTTTATTGCGGGGTGTGTGTATAGGAGCGCATCCATCTTTTTTGGATCGTGAAGGCTTTGGCCGGCGAGAGATTCGTTTGGGTCGTGAGGAGTTGGAGTCTACGATTTTGTATCAGCTGGGGGCGTTGGAGGGTATGGCGCGGTCTGAGGGTTGTGAGATGAAGTATGTGAAACCTCATGGGGCGATGAACACGATGGCGTGTAAGGATGAGGAGATGGCGCGGGTGGTGGTGGGAGCGGTGAAGGTATACGACAGTGATTTGCGGTTATTGGTTCCGTTGGGTTCGTGTTTGGAGAGTGCGGGGGAGGAAGCGGGTATGGTGGTGGTACGAGAAATTTTTGCGGATCGCGCGTATGGCAAGGACGGACATTTGGTTCCGAGGTACGAGGAGGGGGCCTTGATAGAGGATGTGTCGCAGGCGACAGATCAGGTTTTGGAGATATTGGGGAATGAGGAGAGGTTGGTGGGGAGTGTGTGTGTGCATGGAGACGGTGTTCATGCGTTGGATTTGGTGCGTTGTTTGTCGGAAGTTTTGTCGCGTGAGGGTTATGAGAAGGTGGGACTTGATCGGTTGTAGTTTTTTTTGGGTTATTTCCATGGATTTTTGAAGGCGAAGAGGGATTCATCGACGGGTGTATTGATTTGTAGTTTTTTGAGGAAGATTTCGGTGGTGTGGTTGTCGGGTTCGACGAGGGTCCACCCGAGTAGGGAGAAAGGTTTTTTGAGGAAGGAGATTCGGAGTCGATTTTGGTTTTCGACTTCTGAGCTTGTGACGTCGAATGTGAGGCTATTTTCGTTGATGGAGTAGTCGAGTATGGCGATTTTTCTGGGGCTGAGGTCGATGACGCGTTGTAGGAAGAAGTGTGCGGGTGTTTGAGAGAGGGGTATGGACTGGACTTCTTTGAGGTTTTTGTCGACGATGATGAGGGAGCGTGAATCGGCGATGAGGGTGATGGGCGAGGGTTTGTTGTATTCGAGGTGGAGGAATCCTGGTCTTTTTATGCTGATATTTCCGGAGAGTTGGTTGTTATTTCGAGAGGATCGTTGGACGATTTCGGCTTTGAGGGTTCGTATATTGTTGAGGTAGAGGGTGATGGCGTCGAGGGAGGACTGGATGGGCACGCGGTCGACGCGGTCTGAGATTTCTTGGGCTGAAATTGTTTGGGTGAGGGGTGAGAGGAGGAGGGCAAGGGATGAGGAGATTAATATTTTTCTTCGAGAGAGGGAGTAAGAGTTGTTCATGAGCCTTGGGGGGGATAGGGGTTTGAGGGAGGGTTTTTTTACCAGTCCGGGTGTCGACTGAGGGGGATTCGGGAGAGGAGGGAAGGGTGGTTCCATCTGGGTTGTCTGTCTTCTATGAGGAGTGATTCGGTGATGTGACCGTGTTGGTTTTTGAGTTGTACGGTGATTTGCAGCCATTTGGGTACGAGGATGTCATTGCAGTCATCGAGGAGTGCGAGGAGGAAGTTGTTGCAGTTATCGGAAAGGAGTGGAGAGAGGAAATCGACATAGTGTTGGAAGTTTTGTGTGGAGAGTGAGAAGGTATGGGGGACGAAGTGTAGGCAAGTGCGTGTTGTGAGTTGTTGATTTTGGTGAGAGAGGAAGTATTCGAGGCAGTTGAGATAGGGAATATGTGATTCTTTTATGGGGTCGACGTTCATGAATTGTTGCCGCCATACTTTTTCTGAGAGGTTTTGCGGCCAAAGGCGAGGCATGGATTGAGATTGAATATTCCAGTTCATGATGAGAGTTGCGGTTGTGCCCAAGAAGGGTCTATGTGTTTTGTGATGATGATGTGGGGAGTGAATCCGAGAGCGGTTATGAGGGAGGATGTGTGAGAGACGAGTTGTTTTTCGAGTTCTTGTTGCAGGGGACGTTCGGAGGCGATGGTGACATTGAAGGGTCGAGACTGAGGTGATTGTAGGGGTAGGGATTGGGTTTGGATTCTGCCTTCGATTTGGAGGGAACCGATTTGGTGGAGGTGTGAGACGACGCGAAAGCGTTGTTCATGGATTTTTTGTTTGTTGTTTTGTTCTTCTTGAGGAGGAGGTTGGTATGAGGCGAAAAAGAATTTGTCGAAGGTTTGTTGATTGAGGACGGGTACGGAGAGCCAATTCCATCCTGAGGGGGATCGTCGGGAAGATGCGGGAGAATTTTGGTGATTTTGGAAGAGTTTTTGGAGTCGTTGGAAGAGGGAAGGATTTTGTTTGGCTAGGGTTTGTGAGAGTTGGGGTCCGAGCCATTGTTCAGGTTTTCCTTTTCCGAGGGCGGAAAGGAGGAAGAGGATGGCGGTTCCCATGAGGGGGTTGCTGGCTTGGGGTATGAGGGTTGCAAGCGGCGGGGTTTGGGTGGTTGGCGTATTGGGGGGGAAGAGGTTTTCCAGGGTATCGAGGAGGGTGGATGTGAGGTTTGAGGAAGGGTTGTTGGATGCGGGGGAGAGGGAGAAGGAGACTTGTGTATTGTGTGGGAGGGGGAGGGGAGCAGAGAGTCGGAAGAGTCCGTGTGGTGAATTGAGGAGGTGAGCGGGGGAATTGGGTTGGGAAGAGATGAGGTTTCCGCTGATGGTGGGTGTGTTGGCGGGGAGGGATTGTTTTCCGGTAGAGGAGGTGGCGAGGAGTGTGAGGGAGAGGGAGTCGCCGTGGGCGAGGGAGGATAGGGGTGCGGGGGGAGGGAGGGGAGCAGAGGGAGTGGGAGCAGCAGATGTGGGAGCAGAGGG
>CAKMZR010000119.1 GCA_929200455.1 uncultured Alphaproteobacteria bacterium
CACTGTCAGCGGAAGTATCGGATCGTGTGATGACGATCTCGACAGGTCCGCCTTCTGTGAGGGAAGTGGTGGGAGCGGAGAGTTCGAAGTTGGTGACGGTGTCCATGACGGTGAAGGTGGAGGCGGTCGAAAGGTCGGTCCAAGTTCCGGAAGAAGCGGTGAACATGGAAAGCATGACTTGGAAGTCTTCGGTTTCTACTCCGTCTGATTTTGTGAGTGAGACGGTGAGCGTTTGCATTGTATCGCCGGCGTTGAAAGTGAGGGTATTGGAGCCAGTGAACATGAAGTCGGCGGCACTAAAGCCGGTTGCGGAGGCGAGGTCGACATCGAGGGTCCCGCTTGATGTGGTGTCGCCGGTGCGTGTGATGACGATTTCGTAGGTATCGCCTTCTGAGAGAGTGGTTCCGGCAACGGGCATCATAGTGACGGAGTCATGGACTTCGTATGCGAAGCCGGCTTCATTATCGTTGATGGTGACGGTTTGTGACATTCTGGCGGTGTCGATGTCAGCTCTTGATCCTGCTGGGAGAACAAGAGAGATGTCGAAACTTTCATCGCCTTCGACGAGGGCGTCATCGTTTGTATGGAGTGTGATGGTAGCGTCTGTGACGCCTGTATTGAAGGTGAACATGAGATCTCCGGTAGTGGGGAGAAACATTCCTATTCCGGTGAAGGAGCCGCCAGTGACGTCAAATGTTCTGAGGAGGTCGTTTGCTCTTGTGAAGGAGCTCCCAGTGCTTGCGTCAATATTTATATTGACGTCATCGATGAGAGTATCGGTTCTGGAGATAACGATTTCGTAGGTTCCACCTTCAGCGACGGAAGCGGGTCGATTTGAGATTACAAAGGTCGTGGGAGATTCGTCGACGGTGTAAGAGGTAGTGGGAGTAACGTCGGTCCAAGTTCCGGTTCCTGAAGTGGGAGTGGCGGTGAGCATGATTTGGAAGTTTTCATTTTCTACGCCATCGGAATCTACGAGTGAGAATCTGAGAGTTTGTTCTGTATCGCCGGTCCCGAAGTTGAGGACATTGGACCCCCCTACGATGTTGAAGTCTGCATTAGAGAAGCCTGTAGTGGAAGCGAGGTCGACGGTGACGGTTCCGGCCCCTCCGCCTGTACGCATGACGACGATTTCGTAACTATTTCCTTCTCTGAGCGTTGTGGTGGCGACCATGGTGGTGACGGTTTGTATGAGAGCGGTAAATTCTGATTCGTTGTCATTGATAGTGATGGGTCCGCTATTTCCCATGAAGATGGTTCCTGATGTTCCTGTTGCGGAAGCAGCGAGATTGATTTCGAAGTCTTCTGCATTTTCTACGGTGGTGTCATCGTTGGTGGTGAAGGTGAGGGTAGCGGTCAAGCCTGTCCCAGTGAACATGAAGTTTAGGTTTCCTGTGGGAGGGATGATGCCTCCTGTGACGGTTCCGCCTGTGGCGGAGACTCCGCTGAGGTCTGCTCTTGTGAAGGTACTTCCTGTGCTTGCGAGAAGGGCGAGGTCGATACTATCGATGGAGGTATCGGTTCTTGTAATTTCTACTTCTAGGGTCCCGCCTTCATCGACGGATGTGGGGGCAGAAATGGATATGGCGGGATTGTCTGTGATAGAGCCGTCGATCATGCTTTGTGTTGTGTCGACAAAGCTCATGGTTGCGGCGGTGGGAGCGGAAAGAGAGAGTGTGAAGTCTTCGTTGGTTTCGAGGGCGGTGAGGTCTACATTTGCCATGACGGTGATGGTGGCGGTTGTTGCAGTCCCTGTGAACATGAAGGTTCCGCTGAGTCCGCCTGCATTGGGGGTGACAGTCCCTCCGGTTGCGGTTGCGGCACTGAGATCGATATCCATGGCATCGAAGGCGGCGGCGCCTACGGCGGCGAATTGGAAGTTGACGGTATCTCCTGTTGTTGCGTCCCGCATGATGACGAATTCGAATTCTGTGCCTTCAGTGACGGGATTGGAGGGAGCGGTTGTGGAAGAAGAGACGGAAAAGACGGTATTTCCGACATCATCATTCATGATCATGCCGGAGAAGGAGGGTCCTGAGACGAGTGTGGTTGGGTCTGAGACGGCGAGTCTGATTTCGAAGTCATCATTAGGTTCGTCGTTGTTGTCGTCATTGACGGTGATCATGATGTCGGCGGTGGGGCTTGTTCCGGTGAAAGTGACTTTATAGCGAATGGTGTTGGGAGGCACGCCTGTGGTTTCGAGGGTGGCTCCGGTGACGGTGAAGTCACTGCCGTCTATATCGCCTAAACCGCCTGTATCGATGATATCGATAAAGACTTCATTGACGGCTCCTGTGGCGAAATTGGTACGGCTGACTTCGAAGTTATAGTCCATGCCTTCGTCGAGGTTGGTAGAGGGAGGCACTGAGGTAAGTTCGTAAGTGTTGGCGACATCGCTTGGATTGATGGAAGCACTGAAAGAGTTTGCGGTGGTGTCTATAGCGTGCATGATGGTTCCGCCCGGAGAGGAGACCATGGAGATTGTGACGTCGAAGTCTTCTTGACTTTCAGTGAAGGTGTCATCAAAAATCATGAGTGTGAGGGTGGCTTCGAGGTCTCTCGCGTTGAAAGAGAGAGTAAAGGAAGACATCATGCCATCGAAGTCATCCATGTTTGCGGGGTTTGCCCCGGTGCCGGCGAGGTCGATGGTGACATCCGCGGTTTCTCCGGCGTAATCGCGTCTGACGACGATTTCGAGGTTTCCGCCTTCGTTGACTGAAGTCGCAGCGGGCGTGACGACGGAGTACATGGAGTCAGTGACATCGCTGGTAAGAATGGACCCTGCGTATGAAGGATTGGCTCCGAGAGAAGCGGTGGATGAGGGTATGAGGTTGATATTGAAGTCTTCTTCCCGTTCTACATTGGTGTCATCTCTTAGGGTGATCATGACGGTGACGTTGTCTTCGCCTACGGCGAAACTCGCGGTTTGGGTGAGGTCTCCGGCGTTTGCGACGTTGATGGTTGTGGTTCCTGCGAGATTGGTGATTTCGATTGTTTCGATGTCGTTGAAGTCGAATCCTCTGGCGGCGCCTGCGGAGAGTCGGAAGTCGATGGCTCCGTTATTTATGGAAGTGTTACGCATGATGTCGAAGGAGAAGGAAGGACTGGCGGTTTCATCGAAAGTGTTGGGAGCGGGAGTGTTTGTGATTTCGTAGAGGTCACCCCCTCCGGCGGTATCGGACATTTCGATCATGGCGTCGAAACTGTTCATGGAGGTATCGATGTATGCGGTGATTGTGGGAGTGGGAGTGAGCGAAGCGGTCATGGTGATGGTGACGGTATCGAGAAGCACATTGAAAGTTTCATCGGCTTCTGGGTCAGTATCGTCGGTGACTTTGAGGGTGAGAGTGGCGGAGTACTCGCCGATGGCGAACATGAGGGTGTGGTCAGCCCCGCCATCGATATCATCGGTGGGGTTTCCGAATCCTGAACCTCCGACGTCACTGAGCATGATGGTGACATCAGCGTCTGTGTAGGCTTTGTCGCGTGTGACGACGACTTCGTATTCTTCGCCTTCGCGTGTTGTGAGAGCAGCGGGCGTTTCGAGTGTATATTTGGTATTTTCGCTCACGACGACGGAGACGCTATCGGCTGGGTCCCAAAAGTTATTATTGACGAAGGCGGTGGTATCCATGCCTTTATCGTCGACATTGAAGACTTCATTAATCATGAAGTCGACTTTGAGGTCTTGATTTCCTGTGAGAGCGGCGAAAGCAGCTTGTAGGTCTGTGGTTGCGAGAGAGAGGTCTCCTTGTGAGAGTATTTTTCCTGTTAAGGGGTCGATGGAAGTGGCGATGAAGTTAGGATTTTTGGAGAAGAAGAAGTCTTGGGTTGCGGTCATGGTGGTTGCGGCGGGGTCGAAGTTATTGAAGTCGTCTTCGTCTGCGATTCCGTAAGTGTATTCGATCCGCACGCGCACGCGTTCGTCGCCTGTGAGTTGCCCTGCGATGAAAGCGCTCCAGTCTGCGCGTTCTAGGGAGTCGAGGGTGAGGTATCCTGAGGTGTCGCTGTAGGTTTTTTGTTCACCTAGAGGGTCTGTGTATGAGAGTTTTGTGGAGACACCGTCGATGTCTTTATTTTCATCTGCTGCGACGAGTCCAGTTGCACTTGCGATGTATGATCCTGTGAGTGTATTGTAGAGTCCGACGGAGAGGGTTTCATCCGTGGTTTCGAGTTCTTGGTCGTTACGGATATAGACGGTGAAGTTTTTCTGAGTTTCTCCGGCGTTGAAGTTGACGGTACCTGAGGGTCTGAGGTCTGTGACGGGGTCTTTTGCGGGGTTGGTGAATTGGTCGTCGTCATTTTTGTAGAGAGTGAAGTCGCTTGCGGTGACGGTGGAGAGGTGTTCTACGAGTCGGAAAGAGACGGACGAAGCGACGGAAGTTTTTCCGGTTCGGGAGACGGAGAAGACGAGTTCATTTCCGTAAGTGGAAGTTCCGGAGCGAGGTTTTTCTTGGGCGACGGATGTTGTGGCTGTGATGGAGTAGTTTTGTTGTTGGCTATTGTCACGTTGTCGGAAGAGTCCGTCGACGGAGGAGGGTGTGGTTCCGTCGCTTGTGGTTTCGCCGTTGATTTGTTTTTTGAGGTCGTCGATTTGTTTTTGTAGGTCTTTGATGACTTGGTCTGTGGTTTGGGGGACGATGGAAGGGGGCACGGAAGAGAAGGCACTGACGCCTTTTCCATCTGCGACTTTTTGTTTTGTGAGTGCGTAGTTATAGTTTCTGACGGCGAGTCGTTCTGATGCGCTTGATCCGCGGTAATTGAAGACGGTGGCGCCTGATTTTTGTATGAGGCTCGCATTGCCTATAGAGTAGGTGCTTGAGAGTGTTTGGAAGACGCCGAAGAGGGCAGAATCAAGAAGGTTGCTGCCGCCGTTGGCTCCGAGAATATTGACCATGGCACGGTTCTCCGTGGAAGCTGGTTTAAGTTTACGAGAACTGGCGTTAAGCTTTTGGTCTCTTAGGTATGTCTTCTTCTGTCATTCTGCCTTTTTCTGAGGCTTTTGGAATTTAGGTGTACGCGTTTGTAAGACTTGTAAGAGAGTTTGGGATCAAAGGATCTCGGCCAGTTGCGGAAAATCCGACCCTTCTGGCAAGAAATATCCACATTCATGAATGTAGCTGAGAATGGTATAAGTGTCAAGAGGAAAATAAAGATGATTGATTTTGAGAAAAAAAATGGGAGTGTGTCTTGAAACGGTGAAAAGAGGGAATATATAGACATTCGTGAAGCGGCTAAGTGTTTGCGGATGCTTGAGAGCTTTATGTTCATTGTGTATTTGTTAATTGATAAGGAGGAGTTATGAAGTTCAGACCTTTGCATGATCGTGTTCTGGTGGAACGTCTGGAACAGGATGAGAAGAGTGCCGGAGGGATAATAATCCCTGACACGGCGCAAGAGAAGCCTATGC
>CAKMZR010000120.1 GCA_929200455.1 uncultured Alphaproteobacteria bacterium
AATGTCATTAGACTTTTGCATTTTCTTGGTATTTATGATGAGAGCAATCGTAGAACCGAAGCTTTGGATCTTTTTAAGAAAGATGAAGAAGATCTTAAACTCGAGATGCAAAAGCTTGTAGAGGAATCTTATGGTCCTCTTTTTTCTCTTGCGGGAGAACAGGCTTGGAATTTGGACTTAGGGCGTTACGTATCTTTTTTCCAGTTCTTCGGTAAGAATCCCTCGGACTCAATGAGTTTTTATCGAGCGATTACTTTTAAAGCTTTGGCGACATGGGCGGGAAAGAGAGATGAGGACAAGGTTTTTGTTCCTTTCACGTTGCTTCTTTGAGTGGTTTAAGTTTTTTGCTCTGTTGTGCTATAATAGGAGTCTCACTTGGTGTTTGTGATTGTGAAGACGGGGGTAAGAGGTGTTAAAGGATAGATTTGGTGACGGAGTGTCTAAAGTTTGAGTTTGGGGGGTACGGCCGAGGTCGAGGTTTATTGAGATTGGGGCTGTGGAGTCTTGTATTTGTGCCGTTTTTGGGTTGTTCGTCTGGCGGTGGTGGTGATGGGGGAGCCAATCATCCGGCCCCTGTTCTTGCGAGCGACACCCCATTTGGAGACGGTGTTGTGACAAGTGGTTATCGGTTACAGATTTTTTTTGATAGCTATACGCGTCCTACGAAAAATTTTGAGAATATTACTTTTGGTGGTCGTGCCTTCACGCACACAACGACGACAACAAAAAAGGATACGGGTGTTGTTGTGCAGGAGCTTTTTCTTTTGGATTCTCGAGGGATAGAAGTAAAAGATTCCGGGGGTTCGTTGAAATCGATCTTTGATGTGTTGGTGGTGAATGTGGATTCGCAGTCTGGCCTTTATTCGGTTTTAGAAATCACGCTTTTGGATAAGATAGCACAAGGTGAGAAAATTGAGGTGAAGATCGGAAAGGATGTCTTTATGAATAGGGAAGGAGGCTTGGGCAACGAAGAGATTCGGGTTACGGATACGGCGGTGGATGAGGCGAAGGTGGTATCTATAGAGTACGATAAGCTTAATGGTCTTGTAAAAGTTTTGTTTGATAAGACGTTGACGCATGTGAGTCCTTTATTTTCTGACTATGTGGGGGAGGAGAAGAATTACAAACTTGAGAACAGGTTTTTGTTTACTGATTCTACATTGAGGAAGCAAGTGTATGATCATGCGTATTACTTTGTGGTGGATGGAAGTATTAATTTGTCGGATGAGGGTGTGACGAAGGGTTCTGAGGACGATCAGACTATTGATTATTCGAGGTTTGGTTTGTCGTTGGCGGGTGTACGTTTTGAGGACAAGAAAGTTATTTTTGAGATTAAATCTGGTGTTGTATTGCCTTCATCGATTAAAGTTCATTTTTTGTATGGTTCTTTTGTGGGGGGAGATAATTATCAGTGGACGACGGTGAGTGAGTCCTATCCCTATACGGGAAGTCGTGAGGTTCGAGAAGGAACAACGGTTCAAGCGTCTATTCATGATTCTTATGAGAGCGAGTTTGTGGGAGTCTTACCTTTGGATGTGTGGGATTTTTGAGCTCTTACTGTGCGATAGGTAGACATGTGTCGCGATGTTGTGCTATGCTAGGAGTCTTACTTTGATATTCTGAATGATACAAAACCAGGGAGGTAGAGCGATGAGTGATTTGAAGAAGAGTGCGGATCCGAATGATTTTCCGCCGTTGGGACAAGCGGTTCCATTGGGTATACAGCATATACTGGCGATGTTTACGTCGAATGTGACGCCTCCATTTTTGGTGGCGTTGGCGGCGGGCTTGGGTGGAGCGGACTTGACGTATATGATTCAGATGGCGATGGTATTTGCGGGTATAGCGACGCTTATACAGACGGTAGGCATTGGTCCTGTGGGTGCGCGTTTGCCTCTTGTTCAGGGCACGAGTTTTGCGTTTATTCCAGTGATGATTCCTGTGGCGAAGACGTCTGGCATGGGAGCGGTGATAGGTGGCGTGATTATAGGGGGCGTGTTTCACTTTTTCTTGGGGAGTGTGATAGGAAGGATTCGTTCTTGGTTTCCGCCGATGGTGACGGGGGTTGTGATTTTGGGTATAGGACTTGCTCTTTTGCCTGTGGGTGTGAAGTATGCGGCGGGTGGAGTTCCGTTGATGGGCAAGGAAGCGTTTGGAGCCTTTGAGCATTGGTTGATGGCATTGACGGTGGTTGTGACGACGGTAGGATTTAAGTTTTTTGTGCCTGGATTTTTGTCGAGTGCGGCACTTTTGTTGGGGGTGATAGCGGGTTATATTATGGCGGGACTATTGGGTTTGTTGGATTTTGGTCGCGTAGCGAACGCGGGATGGTTTGCGCTTCCTCAGCCGTTTCGTTTTGGCTTTGAGGTGAATGCGGCGGCGATTATAGGGATGGTTTTGATGTCTATTGTGAGTGCGATAGAGACGGTGGGAGATATTTCTGCGGTGACGAAGGGTGGAGCCAATCGTGAGGCGACGGATAAGGAGATAAGCGGTGGAACGATGGCGGATGGACTTGGAACGGCGATAGCGGGTTTATTTGGGGCTCTTCCGAACACGACCTTTAGTCAGAACGTGGGTGTTGTGTCATTGAGTGGGGTGATGTCGCGTCATGTGGTGACGATAGGTGCGATTTTCTTGATAGTGGCGGGACTTATTCCGAAGTTTGGAGCGTTGATAGCGGTGATGCCGTCAGCGGTTTTGGGAGGAGCTGTGGTTGTTTCGTTTGGACTTGTGGTCTCTGCGGGTATTAGCATGTTGTCGGAAGTGCATATGAGCAGAAGGAATCTTTTGATTATGGCGCTTTCTATAGCTTTTGGACTGGGTTTGCAGCAAGTTCCTGATGCTTTGCAGCATGTCCCGGGTGTATTGAAGTTGTTGGGTACGTCTGGACTTGTGCCGATGGTTGTGTTGGCGGTGGTTTTGAATCTTGTATTGCCTGAGAAGATGGGCGACGACAAGACTCACTAGGGGTTGATGAGGATGTATTGTTTTGCGAGGATGTAGAGGGAGAGGGAAAAGCAAACGGATACGAGTATGGGTTTGATGAGGGACGCGCCTTTTTTGAGCACGGTTTTTGCGCCGAGTGAGGCACCGATGAGTTGCCCACAGATCATGACGCTGCCAGCGATCCAGCTGATATTTCCGAAGGAGATGAAGAAGAGTAGGGATGCGACATTGCTTGTGAAGTTGAGTACTTTTGCGTGAGCGGTGGCCTTAGAGAGTCCGAATCCGAGGAGGGAGACGAAGGCGAGAGCGAGGAAGCTTCCTGTTCCTGGTCCGAAGAAGCCGTCATAGAGTCCGATGAGGGGAGCGAGAGAGAGGGCGAAGAGTAGGGGTTTGAGGATTTGTTTTTTTTGGGAGTCATTGAAGTTTTGGGATAGGAGGACGTAGAGTCCTGTAGCGATGAGGAGGAAGGGGAGTATCCAAGTGAGGATGACGGGGTTGATTTGGAGTACGATCCAGCTTCCGAATATGGAACCGATGAAGGTGGTTGCGATCATGGTTTTCATGGAGTTGAGGGATACAATTTTTTTCCGAATGAAGTACTGAGAAGAGATGAGAGTTCCTGCGGTGCCTTGAAGTTTGTTGGTGGCGATGGTGGTAGCGGGGTCGAGTCCTGCGAAGAGTAGAGCGGGAAGAGCGAGCAACCCTCCGCCTCCAGCGATGGTATCGATCCACCCTGCACAAACGGCGACGAGGAAGAGGAAGAGGAGCCATTCTGGTTCCATGGTTGTGAGTATTCCTTGTGTTTTTGTTTAGTATCGTTTTTGCGAGGAGAGGGAAGCGAGAAAGAAAGCACTTGTGGCAAGGAGTGATTTGAAGAGGGATATACCGAATCCGGAAGCACCGAGCAGGAACCCGAAGTCGTACCATCCTCCGGTATTGTGGACGGCATAGATAGAGATATTGTCTGAGAAGAGGGATCCGACAAAAGAGAATCCGAAGAAGGAACCGTGGAAGAGTCCGGACCAGAATCCGCTAAGCTCTCCGCTTGGAGAGGGGATATTGGTGAGGCTGTTTGGTCCTGCACAAGCTATGAGGAAGAGGAAGAGGAGGGGAGATAGGGAGCGTATGAAAAGTGTTTTCATGGGATTTGACCTTTCTTTTTTTGAGGATGCAGGCGATGCTATATGCAATTTTGCGAAAAGTCTATTGTCATGTTTTGAGGGGGGTGTAGGCTGTGAGTGTAGGGTATGGAATTATAGGATTGCTTTTTTATAATTTTTCGATGGGGTTTTATTATAGTTTTGATTGAAGTTTTTTCTGTGTCTTTAAAGTGCTTTTATTTGAGATTGTGGGTGTTGGGACTTTTTTTCTAAAGTGCTTAAATATTTTCTTTAGAAATTGAAAATTCATGTTGTGGCTTGACGACATCCGCTAAAATGCTATTATAAATAGGGGGCGGGGCGACTTACGGAAAGGCAAAGTAATGAATAAACCTATGGCATATTCGCACTCATCACTGGACATGTACGACAAATGCCCCAAGAAATTCCAATACCTAAAGGTGACAAAACAAGTAAAACCGGGGACTTCAGAACATCTTGAGTATGGGAACAAGGTGCACAAATGCATAAGCGATTATTTGTCGGGCATATCTGATAACATTATGCCTGACTTACAAAACAAGAAGGCTTTCTTTGATATGATAAGGGACAACGTCCGTGGTGGGGATTGTTTTTATGAGGAACAGGTGTGCCTCGACACGGACTTAAAGCAAGTGAGTTGGTTTTCGAAGCAGGCGTGGATGCGGGGGATATTGGATGTGTTCATTGATTACGGAAACGAGGGAGTTGTACTCGATTGGAAGACGGGGAAACAGCGGGAAGGCAACGATCAACTTCTTTTTTATGCTGCTTTGGTGATGTCCATACGCCCGAAAATAAATACTGTACGGACGGAGTTTGTGTGGTTGGGACCAAACACTATTACTTCCCGAGTTTATATAAGGGACCAACTTCCGGTTATGTGGAGGGAAATAATGGGCAAGGTTAACTCTGTGGAAGAAAGTATCCGGGAAGATGTGTGGGTGCCAAAGCCGAGTTACTTGTGTCGATTTTGCGAGGCGTATGATATTTGTGAAGATAGGCAGGGGTAACAAATCATGTCTTTCTGCACACCAGAAGGAAAGATGAAGGCGAATCTTCGCGCAATGCTGAAGACCAAGGCCCCTCATGTATGGTGGACGTCCGCCCAATAGCGACCCAATATACAAAGTCCGGTGTTTCTGATACGTTGGTATGCGTTCTCTAAAATGCTCTTATTGTTAAAGAGGTGATGATTTAGTTTCATTGGTTGTGGCTTGACAACATGCTTTAAAGTGCTACTTATTGAGAAGTGGGGGCTAGCTTGGATAGAAGACCAAAAGAGACTCTACAAAGAATACAGATTGGAG
>CAKMZR010000121.1:0-3061 GCA_929200455.1 uncultured Alphaproteobacteria bacterium
AGGGCATGTGGATGGAGCTGCGTTGCGTTCTGCGTTGGATTCCGGGAAGGTGCGTCGTGCTGTGTTGGATGTTTTTGAGGAGGAACCGTTATTGACTGATTCGTGGTATTGGTCTCACGAGGGTGTTATTGTGACGCCTCATGTGGCGTCATTGTCGCGGGCGCGAGACGGCAGTGGAGAGGTTTTGCGGGTTTTGAGGCTGAGTGCGGATTATGGGGAAGGATGGAGGGGTGAGGGTTTGGATGAGGGTTTGATCTTTGACAGGACACGAGGGTATTAGGGGTGTTGAGTCTGGAGTGTTTTGTTTATGTGTTGAATGGTTTATACTCAAGGGTGTAGGGTTGGGTTGATGTGAGAGGATAGGTAAGTTATGTCTGTGGAAGTGGACAAATTTTTGGGTCAGCTGGAGCGTATTAATGATCATGCGATAAGGGGCAGTGTGAGTGCGGTGAAGGGTCTGATGGTGGAGGTGGGGGGTGTGAATCGATTGTTGAGTGTGGGGGATAGGTTTGTGGCGGAAAAGCGAGACGGCAGGGAGGTTTTGTGTGAGGTTGTGGGTATGAGGGATTCGGTGTGTGTGGCGATGCCGTTTGGTTCGACGGATGGTTTGGGATTGGGTTCCCCTGTGCGGTTGATGGAGTATTCTGCGACAATTTTCCCGGATGAGAGTTGGCTTGGTCGTGTATTGGATGCGTTGGGTCGCGAGGTGGACGGCAAGGGTCGTTTATTGAATGGAGCGAAGGGTTACAGGTTGCGTAATGCTCCGATTTCTGCACATGTGCGTCAGAGGATGGGAGAGAAGTTGGATTTGGGTGTGAGGAGTTTGAATACGTTTACGTCGTGCTGTCGTGGTCAGAGGATGGGTATATTTGCGGGTTCTGGAGTGGGTAAGTCGATGTTATTGGCGATGATGTCACTTTACAGTGAGGCGGATGTGATTGTGATAGGTTTGGTGGGAGAGCGGGGTCGTGAGGCGCGTGAGTTTATAGAGGATTATTTGGGAGAGGAGGGTATGAGGAAGGCGGTTGTGGTGGTGTCGACATCGGACGAGCCTGCGATGATGCGTCGCGAGGCGGCGTATTTGACTTTATCGTTGGCGGAATATTTTCGAGATCAGGGTAAGGAGGTCTTGTGTTTGATAGACAGTGTGACGCGGTTTGCGATGGCACAGAGGGAGATAGGTTTATCGGTGGGCGAGCCTCCGACGAGCAAGGGTTACACGCCGACGGTATTTGTGGAGTTGCCGCGTTTATTGGAGAGGGCGGGTCCTGGAGCGGAGGGTACGGGAAACATTACGGGATTGTTTACGGTATTGGTGGAGGGAGATGATTTTAATGAGCCGATATCGGATGCGGTGCGCGGTATTTTGGACGGACATATTGTATTGGATCGGGCGATAGCCCATAGGAATCGTTATCCTGCGGTGAATGTGTTGCAAAGTATTTCGCGGAGTATGCCTGACTGCAACACGGAGGGAGAGAACAATTTGGTGAATCGTGCGCGAGAATTGTTGGCGACGTATGAGGATATGGGGGAGTTGGTGCGGATAGGGGCTTATAGGAAGGGTTCGGATCCGAAGGTGGATGAGGCGATATATTTTTACGAGAAGCTGGAAGAGTTTCAGAATCAGCGTTTGGACGAGAAGGTTCAGCTTGCGCGAGGTTATGAGGAATTGAGGACGATATTGGAATCGCGCGAGGATGAAGAGTCTGTATCGGGAGGAGCGTAGACCTAGATGAGTACGTATGAGACTTTGCATCGTATGAAGAAGAATGAGTTACGAGAGGAGCAGGTGGCGAAGGTGTCCTTGGAGCGTGAGTTGGAGTCGTTGGAGGAGCGAAGGCTTTCTCTTGAGCAGGAGTTGGAAGCACAGAAGAGTTTGGTGAGGGAAGATGAGATTTATCGTGTGACGTATGGAGATTTTTTGCAGCGTCATCAGTTGAGGCGCGAGGAATGTGAGAGTCGCAAGGCGATGGTGCGTGAGGAGTTGTCGCATGTTTTGAACAGGATTCATCGTAAGTTTGGAGAGTTGAAGAAGATGGAGATTTTGGCGGAACGTGAGCGAGAGCGTATGAAGTTTGAGCATGAGGAGAGGGAGCGTAAGGAGAGTGATGAGATGACGGTGATAGGAGTGGCACGTCGTGTATCGGGAGTGGGTAGTGGTTGGGATCGTTGATATTTTGTATTTAGACTTGAGTTTGTATTTTTGGGTGTGGTATTCTTGAGGGGGGAGGGTGTTATATATTTTTTGAGAAAGGTGATAGGAGAGATGAAGGATATGATTCGTAGGTTTGGTGTTCCATTATTGTTGTTGTCCTTGGGGTTGGTGTGGCTTGGAGGGTGTGCTTCGCTTTACACGAGGATATCGAAGGGAGAATTGCGAGTGGAATCGCAGATGAGTGATACGGTTTTTCTTGATCCGTTATCGCCTGCGGATCGTATAGTTTTTGTGGATGTACGGAACACGACGGGCAAGACGGGTTTGGATTCGGTGCATGGCACATTGCTGGGAGTATTTCAAAGGAGGGGATATGAGGTGACGACGGATCCTACGAAGGCGCGGGTGATGGTTCAGGTAAATTTTCTGAGTATGGAGAGGACATCTGAGGGAGCGGCGCGTTCTGCGCTTGACGGGGGTTATGGTTCACCGGCAGGTTTTGAGCTAGGAGCGTTGGGAGCGGCGATAGGTTCGGGCGGGAATGATAAGAACACGACGGGAGCGGTGGGCGGTGCTTTGCTTGGGGGTCTTATAGGGACACTTTTTGATGCGAACACGCATGATGTGACCTATGCGATGGTCTCGGACATTCAATTATCGATGAGGAGTGATAAGGATTTGACGTACAAGGGGAAACAGAATTTGAGTCAGGGTTCGTCGGGTTCTGAGGTGGTGAAGTATGATCGCAAGCTTCCGTGGATTCGTTACCGCACGCGGGTTGTGACGACGGCGAACAAGGTGAATTTGGAGTTGAACGAGGCGGTTCCGGCGATGAGTGGTGATCTTGCGAATACGCTGGGAGGACTTCTTTGAGTTTTGTCTCTGCCTGAATTGGGCGAGGCG
>CAKMZR010000121.1:3161-5380 GCA_929200455.1 uncultured Alphaproteobacteria bacterium
TTTGAGTTTTGTCTCTGCCTGAATTGGGCGAGGCGTGGGCTGGTTCTGTGTGTGTTTCCGGACGGAACGACAAACGGGGGAAAGCAGCACGGGGGAAGGAAACGAAGACCTAATGTTTTACGTTTTTCCAAACACGACGATAAACGAGGAAAGACACAAGGGTCATGAAAGAAAGGACGATCATAACTCTGAGTCCGAGACGTTTTCTTCTTTCCATTTCTGGCTCTGAAGTCCAAGCGAGGAAGTTGACGACGTCGTAAGCCATCTGCTGTATGGTGGCCTCGGTGCCGTCGGAATATTCGACGAGGTCATCGCCAAGGGGCGGAGGCATAGCGATAGCATTTCCAGCCATCCACTGATTGTAATACATCCCGTCATCGAGAGGGGGGTGATCTTCCGGGGGGTCGATGTAGCCGTTTGAGATGAGAGCATAGACATAATCGGCCCCATAGACGGAGTCTTTTGTGGCAAGAGAGAGGTCTTTAGGGTAGGCGTTGTTGTTTGCACTTCTTGCGGCTTGTTCATTTGCGAAGGGAGGGACGAAGAAGTCTGAGGGTAAAGCGGCTCTTTCGAACATTTCTCCATCATTATTGGGTCCGTCGATGACGGTAAATTCTGCGGCGTAGGCTTTAATTTCTTGTTCGGAGAATCCGAGGTCTGAGAGGTGTCTGAAAGAGACGAGATTGAGAGAGTGGCAAGAAGCACAGACTTCTGTATAGACTTGGAGTCCTCTTTGAGCGGCGGGAATATCGAAAGTCCCGAAAATTCCGTTGAAGGACCAATCTTGTTTGGGAGGAATGGGCGCGTCCCCTGCGGCGAAGGCGTGATTTAGGGAGAGGGAGGTTATGATGATGAGAGCCAGAGGGAAGATGCGGAAGGGATTGTAAGTCATGAGGAGGGTATCCTGTGTGTAAGGAGTCAAGATGTTTTTTGATTTTGGGGAGACTGATCGTCACCGAGGACATTGCGTGCGATGCTGTACGGCAGGGGTTTGGGTGTTTCGAGCAGGGATACGATGGGCGTGATGATGACGATATGGGCGAAGTAGTAGAAGGTTGCCATTTTGGCGATGATGATGTACCAGCCTTCAGCGGGTTTTCCGCCGACGTAGGTGAGTACGACGAAATTGGCGGCAAAGAGGAAGACGAACCATTTGTAGATGGGTCTATAGCGGCAACTTTTGACGGGGGAGGTATCGAACCAAGGGAGAGCGGCAAGGAGGACGAGGGAACCGAACATGGCGATAATTCCGCCTAATTTTGCGGGAATGATCCAGAAGAGGTTGAAGTCGATGGCACGAAGGATGGCGTAGAAGGGCAGGAAGTACCATTCTGGTACGATATGAGCGGGAGTGGAGAGTGGGTTTGCTCGGATGTAGTTGTCAGGGTGTCCGAGCAGGTTGGGAGCGAAGAAGATGAAAGCGGAGAAGAAGAGGAGGAAAGCGATGATGGCGAAAGAGTCTTTAGCGGTGAAGAAGGGGTGGAAAGTGATGGTATCTTGAGAAGATTTGACTTCGACTCCTGCTGGGTTATTGGAACCGGAGACGTGCATGGCAACGACATGGAGTACGACGACGGCGAGGATGACGAAGGGTAGGAGGTAATGGAGAGCGAAGAATCGGTTGAGAGTGGGGTTCCCGACGGAGAATCCGCCCCAAAGCCAAGAGACGATGGAGTCACCGACGAGGGGAATGGCGGAAGCGAGGTTTGTGATGACGGTGGCAGCCCAGAAGCTCATTTGTCCCCACGGTAGGACGTATCCCATGAAGGCGGTAGCCATCATGAGCACGAGTATGACGACGCCGAGGATCCAGAGGAGTTCGCGAGGATTTTTGTAGGAACCGTAGTAGAGTCCGCGAAAGATGTGGATGAAGACGGCGAGGAAGAACATGGAAGCGCCGTTCATGTGGATATAGCGAATGAGCCACCCGTAGTTGACGTCGCGCATGATACGTTCGACGGAGTCGAAGGCGTGGTCGACATGGGGGGTGTACTGCATGGCGAGAAAGATTCCGGAAATGATCATGACGGCGAGCATGACGGTAGCGATGGCGCCGAAGCTCCAGAAGTAGTTGAGATTTCTGGGCATGGGGTAGACGACGTATTCTTGATGGGCGTAGCTGAAGATGGGCAGGCGCGTGTCGATCCAGCGTATGAGAGGATTTTTGAATTTTGGTTTTTCGGATGAGTGTGACATAGATTTTACGTGGATTTTTGGGG
>CAKMZR010000122.1 GCA_929200455.1 uncultured Alphaproteobacteria bacterium
AGTGTGGGTTTAAGAGGAAAAGTGTGGGTTTAAGAGGAAAAGTGTGGGTTTAAGAGGAAAAGTGTGGGTTTAAGACGAGATAGATTTCTTTGGAGTGGCTGAGGTCATCTATGGAACGTGTGGGCGTTCCGTCACTTTTGAAGCCGAATTGGTCGTAGAGTTGGTGTGCTTTTGTGAAGCGCGTATCGCTCCAAAGGCAGAGGGTGTGTTGAGAAAATTTTTGGCAAACGAAGGAGAGGAGTTGTGTTCCGATTTTTTGCCCTTGAAGTTTTGGGTGTACATAGAGTCGTTTGATTTCGCAAGTCTTGTGAAGGATGTGGGTGCCTATGGTGGCGACAATTCTGTGTTGTTGTACGGCGACCCAAAGGAAGTTGTGTTCGTGGGGAGGGTTTTGGGGCAAGGAGGAAGCGGGCATGACGAGGTCAGGGAGTTCCTGTAGACAGAACACGACGCCTTGTTGATGGTATTGGGCGAAGCATTGAGAGACGATGTCTTGTATGGGCAAGGCGTCATCGTTGACGGCGTGTCGTATGGAGATAGCGTGTGTCATGATGTTGATAGGGGGAGGGGTTTAAAGAGGATGGAGCGGGGTTTTTTAGATTTGAGGATTTTTCTGTCGTCTTCGGACGACGCTTGAGGGTATATTCATGGCTTCTCTATATTTTGTGATGGTTCTTCTTGCGATATTGATTCCTTGTTCTCTGAGGGTATTCATGAGTTTGTCGTCTGAGAGAATGGCTTGAGGAGGTTCTTGTTGTATCATTTGTTGGATGGAGTGTTTGACGAAGGTTGCGGCGTGATTTGATGCGCCATTGAGGCTATCGAGGGAGACGTTGAAGAAGTATTTCATTTCGAAGGTTCCCCAAGGGGTAGACATAAATTTGTTGGTGGTGATTCGGCTGATGGTGCTTTCGTGCAGGGCGGTTCTTTCAGAGATTTCTTTGAGGATCATGGGTTTGATGGCACTGATTCCGCGGTCGAAGAAGAGTTGTTGGTGTTTGACGATATGTTCTGCGACTTGGAGCATGGTTTTGTTTCGTTGTTCGACGGATTTGATGAGCCATGAGGCGTTTTGGTAATTTTCGCTTATGAACTGTTTATCTTTTTGGGAGTACACATTTTTTTTGAGGTGGGAGTAAAAGTTTCGTCGAACGTTAAGTTTGGGAATGGAGTATTCGTTGAGAGAGACTTGCCATCGATTTCTGGAGTCTTTGAAGACGATGATGTCTGGTATGACGGTATCTGCGACGCTTTGTGTGAAGAGCGTTGCGGGTTTTGGGTCGAGTTGTCGAATAATTTGGACGTGTTGTTTGATGGTTTCGAGGGGTTTTCCTGTTTTTTTTTCGAGTTTTTTGACGTTTCCGTTGGCGATATCTTCGAGGTTATCGAGGAGGATGAGGAATGTGGGGTTGAGTAGGTTTTGGTCTTTGAGTTGGATGAGGAGGCATTCTTTGAGGTCTCGGGCGAAGATTCCGGAGGGTTCACAAGTTTGGAGGAGAGAGAGTACGTGCAGGACTTGTTCGTGGGTGCATCCGAGGGATTCTGCGATTTCGAGGGTACAGTGGGAGAGCCACCCTGCGTCATTGATGAGGTCGATGAGGTGTTCTGCGATGATGAGGTGTAGATTTTGTGTGGAGAGGAGTCGGAATTGTTGGAGGATGTGGTAGCGAAAGTCTGAGGGGCTGTCGGGAATGAGGTTGATGTCAGGTCCTTCATCGCTGTCGAAGTTTTTGGTATTTTTGGAGGAAGGTTTGCTGAGGGAGGAGAGGTTGAAGTCGTCGAAAGAGGGGCTGTCGTTTTGGTAATCTTGTAGATTTTCTGTGTGGTTGGAGGTTTCGTCGAAGGCGTGTTCTGGGAGGTCGAGTAGATTTTCTTGTGTGGTGGTATTGACAAGGGGTGTTTCCCCGAGGAGGGAGGGGTCTTTTGGGGTGTCGTTGTTTTCTTGAGGGGTATCGTTGGGTTGATTATTTTTTTGTTCTTCGAGTAGGGGATTGGAGAGGAGTTCTGTCTGTAGGAAGTCTGAGAGTTCGAGGCTTGACATTTGGAGGAGTCGTATAGCCTGTTGGAGTTGGGGTGTAAGGACGAGGTTTGTGGTATTGCGTAGTTCTAGGCGTTGTTTTGACATGATGTGGTTAGGGCTTTAATTTTTAGAGGGAGAAATGTTCGCCGAGGTAGAGTTTTCTGACTTCTGGATTTTGTGAGATTTCGTGGGGTGTTCCTTCTGCGAGAGTTTTTCCGTTATGGAGGATGCAGGTTCTGTCGAGGAAGCTAAGGATTTCTGAGACGTTATGGTCTGTAATGAGGACGCCGATGCCTCTATTTTTGAGGTGGGAGATGAGTCGTTTTATGTCGTTGATGGTGATGGGGTCGATTCCGGCAAGGGGTTCATCGAGGAGTATGAAGAGGGGATTTGTGGCAAGGCATCGTGCGATTTCGAGTCTTCTTTTTTCGCCGCCTGAGAGGCTTGTGGCGAGGGAGTGACGGATGTGTTCGAGGGAGAATTCTTTGAGGAGGGAATTCAAGATTTTTTGTTGTTTGACTTTTTTTGGTTCGATGTATTGGAGAACGGCGAGGATATTGTCTTGGAGTGAGAGTCCTTTGAAGATGCATGATTCTTGGGGCAGGTAGCCGATTCCGAGTCGTGCACGTTGGAAGATGGGGAGGTTTGAGATGACGTGTCCGTTGAGTTTTATGGTGCCTTTATCGGGTTCGATGATGCCTGTGATGATGTCGAAGCAAGTGGTTTTTCCGGTTCCGTTGGGTCCGAAGAGTCCGAAGATTTCGCCGCTATTGACGTGGAAGTGTACATCTTTGAGGATTTGTCGTTGTCCATAAGTTTTTTGGATATGTTCTATAGAGAGTTTATGGGTGTTGTTTGAGTCTGAGGGTTTATGGGTGTTGTCTGAGTTCATGGTGTGTGTCTGATTTTGGGGGTGAGTCTTTAAATTTCGGCGGAGCTCTTATAAGCAAATTATGTGCCGATATTAAGGTGTTTAAGGAATCGGGTCAAGAGTTTTTGGAAAAAAATCTTGAGATTTGTGTGTGCTCTGTTATGCTTTTTTCGGGAGAGACATGGGTTGTGGGGGGGGGGAGATGGGTGTGGAAACAAGAATGAAAGTTTGTCGATTGAAGAAGATGCTGCGTTATATTTTGCTGTTGTCACTTTTGAGTGTGTGGAGTTGTTCTGCGTCTGTGTGGCAAGACGACAGGCTTGCCCGCCGTACGGCGGAGGCGTATGCGGGTTGGCTTGCGACAAGGCGAGACGATCATCGGGTGATAGGGGATGAGGATTTGCGAACGTTTCAGGAGGTTGCGTCTTATATTTTGAAGTATTATGTGGAGGAGGTGGATGCGGAAGATTTGTTGCAGGCGGCAAAAGAGAAGGCTTTGGAGTTGCATAAGGATCCGACGGTGGTGGATGACTGGGATCTTGTGAAGACGGGTATAGAGGGCATGTTGTCAGTATTGGACAAGTACAGTGTCTTTTTTGATGCGGAAGAGAATCGACTTTTTGATGAGATGATTCAGGGGGAGTTTGGGGGGTTGGGTATAGAGATAGGGGAGCACGAGAGGGGTGTGGAGGTGAAGAGGGTCTTGGCGTCGACGCCGGCGGAGCGTTCAGGCATGGAGGCGGGAGATGTGATCGTGGAGGCGGGAGGAGAGGATTTGGAGGGTATGAGTACGCGAGGCGTGGTTTTGAGACTGAGGGGGAAAAAGGGCACGGAGGTCTTGCTGAAGGTGTGGCGTCCGTCTGAGCATCGTGCGTTATCGATGAAGATTCGCCGAGAGGTGATTCAAGAGCGTTCTGTGGAGGGGGAGTGGTTGGATAAGAATTTGTGGCTGAAGATCAGGGATTTTCATTACAAGACGTCGGGAGAATTGACGTCGATGATGGCGAGTTTGGAGGAGCGTGGCGACGCGCGAGGCTTGGTTTTGGACTTGCGGGGGAATCGCGGAGGGTCTTTTGTACAGTCTGTTCGTGTTTCGGATTATTTTTTGGATTACGGGATGATTGTGTTTACGGAGGATCGTAACAAGAAGAGATTTTATGCACGGGGAGAGTCCCCGGACAGGACATTCCATAGGCCGATGGTGGTGCTGATAGATGAGGATTCGGCGTCGGCATCGGAGATCGTGGCGGGAGCGATGAGGGATAGGGATAGAGCAGTTCTTGTGGGAGACAAGAGTTTTGGCAAGGGTTCTGTGCAGAACAAGTACAATTTGAGTCGCGGGATGGGACTGAAGCTGACGACACAACATTACTACACGCCGCTTGGTCATTCTGTGAATGCGGGTATCGTGCCGGACGTGGAGGTGGAGGATGATCCGGATCGTGAAGGAGACGAGCAACTGGAGGCGGCCCTTGGTATTTTGGAGAAGCTTTCGACCTATTCGCGTGATGAGGAGGTACGGGGTGAGGGGTGAGGGATTAGGGGTTGGTTATGGTGTTTTGCGTCGAGAGCGATGGGTTCGGTGGGGTTTTGAGGGCTCGTGAGGACTTCCGAAATGGGCGTCGAAGTCTTCGGGAGAGGGCGGAGAGGGGTGAGGCGGAGATGAGATGCAGGCATCGAGGGCGTTCCGCATAATGGCGAGATTTTGAGGGGTGGTTCCGCAGCACCCTCCGATGAGGGAAACGCCGAGTTGATAGGCGAGTTTTGTGTAATGAGAGAGGTCGTTGTCGTCTCCGCTGTAAGAGATTTTTCCGTCTTTGTAGAGGGGGATGCCTCGGTTGGGTTTTCCGATGAGGAGGATTTGGTCATGGAGGGAGAGTCGGGAGAGGGCTTTTTTGATTCCGAGGAGTGTATGAAGGTTTTCGTGTGGCCCGACACCACAGTTGGCCCCGATAGCGAAGGGTTGGTATGTTTGGTCGTGGATGAAGTCGATGAGGGAGTCGGGTGAGATTCCCATCATGGTATGGTTTCGAGGGCTGTCGAAGGAGAGGGTGAGGATGCAAGGCATGGAGTTGGATGCGGCGGCTTGGAGAGCCGCATGGGTTTCTTCGAAGGATGAGAGGGTTTCGAAGGCGACGAAGTCTGCTCCTGCTTCTTTGAGGGCTTGGATTTGTTCTTCAAAACATGCGATGGCGTCCGAGAGTGAGAGGGGTCCGTTGGGTTCGATGAGTGATCCTGTGGGTCCGACGGAAGCGGCCACGAGCACGGGATGGGAGGCATGACTCTGGGAGGTTGCGATGGCTTCTTGGGCAAGAGAGACGGCGCGTTGGTTGAGTTCGCGGACCTTATGTTTGAGGTTATGGAGTTTGAGTCGTTCCGAGTTTGCACCGAAGCTGTTTGTCCAAATGACGTCAGCCCCTGAGAGGATGAAATCGCGATGGAGGGCGAGGACGCGTTCTTTGTGTTGGATATTCCAGAGTTC
>CAKMZR010000123.1 GCA_929200455.1 uncultured Alphaproteobacteria bacterium
CTTCTGCGATGAGCGTGTCGCCGTTAAAGATTTTGACGGTACTATTGGCTTCTGCTTTTACGGAGAACACGGGAGTGTCGTCATTTGTGATGCTGGCGGTGCTTCCTCCGACAAGAGCGAGGGAGAGGGGTTTTGCGGGTCTTGTGGTGTCGATGGTGATGGAGAGTTCTTGGCTGATGGAGCTTTTATTTCCGGCGGCATCGGTGGCGTAAGCGGTGATTTTGTGGTTTCCGTCACTGAGGTTTTCGAAAGTGATGAGAGCGATTCCGGAGGAGCTTGCGGTGGCTTCAGCGAGTTTGGTGCTTCCTTCGTATATTTCTACGAGGCTTCCGGCTTCTGCGTTGACGCTGAGTGTGGGGCTAGAGATACTGGCGATATTGGAAGTGAATCCGTCTGTGAGTGCGAGGCTTGATGGGGCGTCAGGAGCGGTGAAGTCGACGTTGATTTCGAGGGCTTCAGTTTTTTCGCTTGTATTTTCGTAGAAGTCGGAGAAGGTGACATAGATTTTGTGTGTGCCTTCTGCGAGAGGTTGAGTGATGGCAAAAGAAGCGACGCCTTGTTGGAGTGCGACATGAGAGTGTAAGACTTTATCATTTTGGTCTATAACTTTTACGGTTCCGCCGCTTGTGAGTTTGACGGAGAAGGAGGGTTTTTCTGAGTTTGTGTGGTGAGGGGATGCACTATTGATCATTTTGAGTTCTGTGGGCACGGCGGGAGGCGTGGTATCGATAGTGATACTGAAGTCTACACTTTTTTGGCTGACGTTTCCTGCGGCATCGATAGCGGTGGCGTAGAGTTCGTAGACTCCGTCTAATATGGTTTGCGAGGAGACTTCGAGATTGCCGTCTGCATCGGTGGTTCCTCGAGCTATTTCTTGGTTATTGATGTAGAATACGATGGTCGTTTGTGGGTCTGAAGTGGCTTTGAGAGTGGGAGTGGCAGAATTGCTAGAGGAGGCTGAGAGTTCGTCTTTGAAAGAGACTTGGGAGGGAACGGAGGGAGCGACGTCGTCGATAGATATGGTGAGATCGAGAGAAGTTTGGCTTATATTTTGGGCGTCATCTACGGTGTATGCCTTGAGGGTGTGGCTGCCATTTGCGAGAGCTTTTGAGAGGGTGACGGAAGCGACTCCTTTATCATCAGCGGTTCCTTCGCCGATGGTTTCGCCTGCACTGTTGGTGATTCTGACGTTGATATTGGGAGTTGCGGTGATGGTGAAAGAGGGAGTTGTGTCTTTATTGAGGGTATCACTTGCGCCTCCGACCATGATGAATTGAGTGGGAGCGTCGGAAGCGGTGAGGTCGATTTGAATGGAGAGTTCATCGGTTTTGTCGCTGACGTTTCCGGCACCATCTGTGGAGGTGACGGAGAAGAGGTGTTGTCCTTCCCCGAGAGCGGATGAAGTGAGGGTAGCGAGTCCGTTGGCGTCGGCTCTGGCGGTGGCAAGGACGGTACTTCCTGAATAAAGCGTGACGAGGCTATTGGCTTCAGCGTTGACGGTGAAGGAGGGAGTGGCGGTATTTGCGAGTTCTGCAGAAGCTCCCCCTGAGAGTTTGAAGTTGTAGGGTACGATGGGTTTGAGGGTATCGACACTGAAGGTGAAGTCATCGCTTACGAGGCTCGTATTTCCTGCACTGTCTGTGGTTTTGGCTTTTACGGTGTATGTTCCGTTTAAGAGGGGAACGCTGAAGGCGATTTCGACATTTCCATCTTGTCCGACGGTTCCTTTTCCGACGAGGGTATCGTCATCGTTTAGGAGTTCGACGGTTGTGCCGGCTTCTGCTTTGATGATGAGGGTAGGTTTTGCTTTATTGATGAGGGTGGGAGCGGCACTGTCTTTGAGTGAGATGGAGGAAGGTTTGTCTGGAGTGATACTGTCGACGGTGAGCGTGATGGTTGGGCTTGAGGTGCTGACATTTCCGGCGGCGTCTGTTGCGGTTGCAGAGAGGGTGTGTTGCCCTTCATCAAGAGGTGTGGTGAGGGTGACTTCTGCGACTCCATTTTGTCCTGCCAAGGCACTTCCCTTTTTGGCGTTGAGGTTGTCGTAGATGGTGACGGTAGAGCCCGCTTCTGCGTTGACGAGGAAGGTGGGTGTTTTTTCGTTTGTGATGAATCCTGTTGTTTTGAGGGTTGGAGTGGAGGGTGTTTGTGGTTTGAGTGTATCGATAGTGAATTCGAGATTTTCGGTCTGGTCGCTTGTATTGCCGAAGCTGTCGCGCGCGGCGGCGGAAAAGACGTAGGGAGCGTCAGCCCAAGCTCCGAGTTTGTCGAATGTCGCGAGTCCTTGAGCGTTAGCGGTGGCTTCAGCGATTTTGACTTTGCTGCGATAGAGAATGACGGTGGCTCCTGCTTCTGCATTGACCAAAATGGTGGGATCATTTTTGTTGATGAGTGAAGCGTCCGGGAAGTCTTTTATGGATATGGAAGATGGAGTTGCGGGAGGTGTGGTATCGACTTCTATAGCGAGAGCGGCACTGGATTGGCTACTATTTCCGGCGACATCCCGAGCGATGGCGGTGATGGAGAAGCTGCCGTCGCTGAGAGGAGCGGAAGGGGTGAAGGAGGCTTCGCCTAATCTTGTGGCGACGGATTCCCCTATTTTTGTGTTTGTATTGATGAACCATTCTATGCGTGCGTGTGGTTCTGTTTTTACGGTAAAGGTGGGGAGGTTGTTTTGTGTTTGCGTGGGACTGATTCCGCCTACCATTTTGAGTTCTGAGGGTATGGCGGGAGCTTCTGAGTCGACGCTAAAGGATAGAGAGAGGGATGTGGTGCTTACGTTGAGGGCGTCATCGATAGTTTTTATGGTGAAGGTGTGTTCGCCGTCGGCAAGGGGATCGGCGAATTGGAAGGAAGCGGTTCCATCTGCTTTTATTGTGAGGCTGTGTATTTCTTTGTCATTTTTGTCTAAGACGATGACTTTTGCGTGTGGATTGGCTTTGACGAGGAATGTGGGGCGGTTATTGTTGATAAGGTTTGAGGAGTCTTCGTCGGTTAAGGCGATGCTTGTGGGAGCATCGGGAGGGATGGTGTCGATGGTGAGGTTGAGAGGGTCACTCATGCTGCTGAGGTTGTTTGCGATGTCACGAGACTGAGCTGTGAGTGTATAGGATCCATCTACGAGGGGTGACGGGAAGGTGTATGAAGCGATTCCGTCGTCACCTGCGGTGACTTCTGCGATTTTTTTGCCATTTTCGTCGAAGAAGATGACGACACTTCCGGCTTCTGCGGAGGTGGTGACGGTGGGTGTGCTGTCGTTTGTAAGGGAGTCGGACGCACCGTCTTTGACCGTGGGTTTTGAGGGTTTTACGGGAGGGAGTGCGTCGACGATGATGTCGAGGGGAGCACTTACGTCGCTTATGTTTTGGGCGGCATCGATGGCCCGAGCCGTGATGGTGTGGGTTCCTTCTGTGAGGAAGGATGTTTGTATGGTGGCGATTCCGCTGCTGTTGACGACGCCTTCGCCGATAATTTTTCCATTGTTGTTGTATAGTTTTATGGTATTTCCTACGTCGCTATTGACGAGGAAAGTGGGTCTATTTTCTTTTGTGATGGAAGTGTCGCCATCGCTCAAGACGAGGTTGACGGGTTTATTGGGAGCGATGGTGTCGATGGTGAATTCGAGGTAAGCACTTGGAGTGCTTGTATTTCCGGCTTCGTCTTTGAGTTTTACGGCGATATTGTGGGTACCGTTGGCAAAGATTCCTGAGAGGTTAATGATTTGTTCTGAGCTGTCTTTGGAGGACACTTCAAAGATTTCTGTCCCTTCTTTATTGATGAAGATGATGGTTTCACCTTCTTGGGCGCTGACTTTGAACTGGGGTACGACCTTATTGGTAAGAGAGCTGGAGATTCCGTTGACGAGTTCGGGGGCATCGGGTTGAGAAGGAGGAGTGGTATCGACGGTGACGATGAGGGTATCGCCGTCTCCTTCTGGTTGATTGTTTTCGCCTACTCTTTTGACGGTGAGTGTATGTTTTCCGTCTACGAGTTCGATATTGGCGACGATGGTGACGGTATTGTTACTTCCAGCGGTGGCTTTTCCGATGAGGGTGCTTCCTGAGAATATGCCGACGATGGTGTCTTTAGGGGCCATAGCGGTGAAGGTAGGTTTTTTGCTATCTGAGAGGATGGGAGAGGGGGTATTGATCATTTGGAGTCCGTAAGGTTCTCCATTGTCGTTTATGGTGAGGGTGAAGTTGAAAACATCGCTTATGGAGCTTGTATTTCCTGCGACATCGGTGGCGGATGCGGTGACGGAATTTTTGCCTTCTGAGAAGGGAACGAGGACTTGGATGGTTGTATTTCCTGAGCTGTCTGCGATTCCGGTACCGATTTCTTTTCCGAGACTGTTGAACAAGCGGACGGTACTTCCCTTTTCAGCGGTGACGGAAAAGGTGGGCGTGGCGTCTGTTGTGGATGACGAAGAGCTTTCAGCCGAGAGGGCGATAGCGGAGGGAGCATCGGGAGGCGTGGTGTCGATGGTGAGGTTTGCGGCAAGGGAGGGTGTGCTGACATTGCCTGCACTGTCTGTGGCACGAGCTCTAAATTGGTGAGCTCCATCTGCTAAGGGGGAGGAGATAGCCACGATGGCGACTCCTGAGCTGTTGGCCTGAGCGGTTCCGATGACGTCACCTTTGCTGTTGAGTATTTCCACGAGGGATGAGGCTTCTGCATTGACGGAGAGGGTGGGTGTTGTATCGCGAGAGATTAAGTTGCTGCCTACGCCGATAAAGACGGGAGTTTCCGGAGTATTGGGAGCTTCTGAATCGATGATCAAAGAAAAGTTTTCCCCGAAGGCACTTATATTTCCGGCGTCATCGATGGCGCGTGCTTTGAGGTCGTGGCTGCCGTTGTTGAGGGTGATGGTGGATACGATGGAGGCATGTCCTTCACTATTGGTGGTGCCGCTGCCGACGAGGGTATCTCCGCTATAGATTTCGATTTTTGTGAAAGCTTCGGCGGTGACTCCTAAGGTCGGTTTTTGTTGGTTGGAGATATTGGGTTTATCGCTTTCCCACAAGAACAGGGCATGAGGAATTTTTGGAGCCGTGGTATCGATGGAGAAGGTAAAGACTTCACTTGTTTCCAAGACTTGGTTTTGAGCATCGAGTGTTTTTGCGGTGAAGTGATACTGTCCGTCGATCATGGGCGTAGAGATTTCGAGAGATGCACTTCCGCTGCTGTCAGTGGTGGTTTCTGCGATTTTTTTATTGGACGCATTGAACAAAGCGACTTTTGTATTGCTTTTTGCTTTGAGGGTGATGGTGGGTGTATTGTCTTTTGTGAGGGTGGGGGTGACGCTTCCTTGGAGTTTGAGGCTATGGGGAGCGGGGACGCTGGAGGGGTCGACGGGGATGGTGAGGGGGGCT
>CAKMZR010000124.1:0-3613 GCA_929200455.1 uncultured Alphaproteobacteria bacterium
GAGGATGTGATAAGGGGAGCGGGGGTGTTTTTTTGTACAGTGAGTCTTTGTCGGAGGGGTCAGGTGAGCATGAATTAATAGTGGTTTTGGAGGATTGGGATGATCTTTGGGGTTGGAGTCGTGCGTCTTTGAGGGGCGTGACGTCGGAGGGCGGTCGGTCTGTGGTGCATGAGTTGTCGGATGATTTGGGATCGGACGTGGTGGAGCGTGCTTTTTTGGGCTGGCACCTTGCGCGAAAGTTTCCGCACTGGAAGAGTGAGGAAGTGCGGGTTCCTGAGTTGAGGGTGGGGGGAGGAGGTCAGGTTGGAGCGGATCGTGGTTCTTTTTTGGCGCGTGTATTGAATGGTGCGCGTTATTTGATAGATGCTCCGTCAGAATCGATGGGGCCACTGGAGATGGAGGGTGTGATGAAAGATTTGGCGGATCGTTACGGGGCGTCTTTTCGGGTGGTGGAGGGTGAGGAGTTGGAGGAGGGATTCCCGCTTGTGGCTGCGGTGGGGAGGGCGTCTTCGCGGAAGCCTCGTGTGGTGGATATGGAGTGGAGGGGTGGAAATCTGTTGGATGTGTGTTTGATGGGTAAGGGCGTGTGTTTTGATGCGGGAGGATTGAATTTGAAGCCTGCGGGAGGGATGCGTCTTATGCGTAAAGACATGGGAGGAGCGGCTATTGTGTTGGGTCTTGCGGAGGCACTGATGGGACGGGGCGTGGATATGGGATTGCGGGTGGTGGTTCCGCTTGCGGAGAATGGTGTGAGTGGGAATGCGTTTCGTCCTGGAGATGTATTTCGTAGCAGGGGCGGGTTGAGGGTGGAGGTGGGGAACACGGATGCGGAGGGTCGTTTGTTGTTGGCGGATTGTTTGTCTTTTGTGGGTGATTCTGGACGTTCTTATGATATGGTTTTGGACGTGGCGACTTTGACGGGGGCGGCTCGTGTGGCGTTGGGTACGGACGTGGGGGGATTGTTTTGTCGCGATGAAGAGTGGTCGCACCGTTTTTTGACGTCGTGTGAGGAGGAGGATGATCCTCTTTGGAGACTGCCCTTGTATGATGGCTATAAGGAGGAGCTTGTGAGCAAGATAGCGGATGTGGTGAGTTGTGCGGAATCGGGATATGGAGGAGCGATTACGGCGGCATTATTTTTGGAGAAGTTTGTGGGGGGTAGATTTGTGTGGGGACATATTGATACGATGGCGTGGAATCGTCGAGGGAGGCCTGGTCGTCCTGAGGGTGGGGAGGCGCAGTGTGTGAGGGGGTTGTTGCGTTCATTAGAGAATTATGTAGAAGAGAGAAGGAGCGAAGAGGGCCGATGAGTGGACAGAATTACGTATACACGATGCAGAATGTGGGCAAGGTTTATCCTGGGGGACGTGAAGTTTTGAAGGATGTGACGCTTCAATTTTTGCCTGGAGCAAAGATAGGCGTATTGGGATTGAACGGAGCGGGCAAGTCGACCCTATTGCGTGTGATGGCGGGAGAGGAGGAGCCGAGTTCTGGGGAGGCGTGGCCGGCGAAGGGTGTGAAGGTGGGCTATTTGCCGCAGGAGCCTGAGTTGAATGAGGAATTGAGTGTATCGGAGAACATAGGGGAGGCTTTGGGTGAGATGAAGCGTGTGTGGGATCGTTTTCAGGAGGTGAGTATGGCGTTGGGAGAGGAGGTGGATGGGGAGAAGATGGAGTTGCTTTTGGAGGAGCAGGCGGATTTGCAGGAGAAGATAGATGCGGCGGACATGTGGGATATGGATCGTGTGATAGAGGTTGCGATGGAGGCGTTGCGTTGTCCGCCAGGTGACAGTCGGACGGAGAATTTGTCTGGGGGTGAGCGAAGGCGAGTGGCGTTGTGTCGTTTGTTATTGTCGAAGCCTGATATTTTGTTGTTGGACGAGCCAACGAATCACTTGGATGCGTTGACGGTTTCGTGGTTGCAGCGTTATTTGTCTGATTACAAGGGTATGGTTGTGTTGGTGACGCATGATCGCTATTTTCTTGATAATGTGACGGGTTGGATATTGGAGTTGGATAGGGGTTCTGGGATTCCGTACAAGGGAAATTATTCTTCTTGGTTGGATCAGAAGCATGAGAGGTTGCGTCAGTCTGGGAAGTTGGAGTCTGAGCGTCTTCGGACGTTGGTGAAGGAGAAGGAGTGGATAGGGAGTTCGCCGTCTGCACGTCGTGCGAAGTCGAAGGCGCGAATTCGTGCGTATGATGAGTTGGTGGAGGAGCACGAGAGTAGGAAGAAGCAGGCGGGTCATGTGACGATACGGATACCGTTATCGCAGCGTCTTGGGGATGTGGTGGTGGAGTCGGAGGGTTTGAGGAAGGTTTTTGGGGACAAGTTGTTATTTGAGGGTGTGAATTTCCGTCTTCCTCCTGGTGGCATTGTGGGTGTGGTAGGAGGCAATGGAGCGGGTAAGACGACGTTGATGCGTATGATTATGGGTCAGGAGTCGCCGGATGGCGGTAAGCTTCGTTTGGGAGAGACGGTAGACTTGGGTTATGTGGATCAGAGTCGAGATATTTTGGATGCGAACAGTACGGTTTTTGAGGCGATAAGCGATGGTGAGGAGCGTATGGTGATAGAGGGTCGGGAAGTTCAGGCGCGTGCGTATGTGGGAGCTTTTAATTTCAAGGGATCGGATCAGGAGAAGAAGGTGGGTCAGCTTTCAGGAGGAGAGCGGAATCGCGTGCACTTGGCGCGAATTCTCAAGAGGGGGTGCAATCTTCTTTTGCTTGACGAGCCCACGAATGATTTGGATGTGGAGACGTTGCGTTCATTGGAGGATGCTTTGGAGTCTTTTCCTGGTTCTGTGGTGGTTGTGAGTCACGATCGGTGGTTTTTGGATCGCATGGCGAGTCATATTTTGGCCTTTGAGGGTGAGAGTGAGGTTGTGTGGTTTGAGGGGAACTATGGGGAGTACGAGGAGGATCGTCGCAAGAGATTGGGTTTGGAGGCGGATCAGCCGAAACCGATAAAGTATCGTCCCCTCACGGTATAGTGATTATGGTGTCTTGTTTTTAATGCATATCAAGGATGCGTTTTTTGCTTGAATTCTTTTTGTTCATTCGTTAGGGTCACCTTGGGGTGGGGTTATGTCAGAGGGGTGGGTATCAGAGGACAATAAAAAAGTGTCCCTGTGATAGATTTTTGTTTTGGGTGGAGGCTCGAATCTTTTTCGTCTGACTTTTTGTTGGATAGAAAAAAAGAACCTTTTGTTGGTGAGTATTAAGGGTAGCAAGGGGAGGGTTTAGGGGCGGGAGGGGGAAGGAGGGTGTAGTTGAGCAGTGGTGGTGGTCGTTGGGAGGCGAGGGGGCTGTAAACTTCTTTATGAATTTTTTGGTTTGCTTTTCGAGGCCTGCCCTTCTCTCTCTCACGTGCCTCTTTGTCTTGAGGGTATTTTTCTTTTTGAGGTCTGCTCCTCTCTCCCGTGGTTTTTCTTGAGAGCCATGATTTTTTGATGTCCCGCTTGTGTGGTTTTTGCTCGGGGTTTTTCCTGCCCTTTTGAGAGCGTTCTTTCCTCACGCGACTCTTTATGGGGCATGTTTCTCCCTCCCACGGTTCTCTCTCACGCGACTCTTTATGGGGCATGTTTCTCCCTCCCACGGTTCTCTCTCACGCG
>CAKMZR010000124.1:3713-5361 GCA_929200455.1 uncultured Alphaproteobacteria bacterium
ACTCTTTATGGGGCATGTTTCTCCCTCCCACGGTCCTCTCTCACGCGACTCTTTATGGGGCATGTTTCTCTCCCCCCATGACTTTTTCGAGAGCCGTGTTTTTGGGAGGCTGCCCCGCTTGTGCGGTTTTTGCTCAGGGTTTTTCCTGCCCTTTTGGGAGCGTTCTTTCCTCACGTGACTCTTTATCTCGAGGGTTTTTTGCTTTTCGAGGTCTGCTTCTCCCTCCCACGGTTCTCTCTCTCACGCGACTCTTTATGGGGCATGTTTCTCTCCCCCCATGTTTCCTCCTCCCATGACTTTTTCGAGAGCCGTGTTTTTGGGAGGCTGCCCCGCTTGTGCGGTTTTTGCTCAGGGTTTTTCCTGCCCTTTTGGGAGCGTTCTTTCCTCACGTGACTCTTTATCTCGAGGGTTTTTTGCTTTTCGAGGTCTGCTTCTCCCTCCCACGGTTCTTTTTGAGAGATTATCCTGCTTGTGTGGTTTTGCTCAGGATGTTTCCTGCCCTTTTGGGAACCCCCTTCCCTCACGTGCCTCTTTATCTTTTCTTTTGTGTACGGAGGATTTTATGTTCGGAGTCAAAAGAGCATTTTTAAAAAAAGAACCAGGACCCCCGAAGGGGTCCTGGTAAGTAAAAGGGAGGCATACACCTCATCCACTGGAGGTGTGCATGGTACCAGACTAAAAAGGGAGGAACGTCTGGTACCTCTAGGTTGGTGCCACTTTCTCAACCAACCTGATTATGAGTGTAAGCAAAAAATTACTGCAATGCAACAAATAAAATGAATTTTTTTATATTTTTTCATATTTTTTTACGGAAAAATGCTGACTTAATTTGATAAGTCGTTGTTATATAGGCATTTTTTCACATATACTTCATATTGAAGTAAGAAAATCTTTTAATTGTGACTTGGGTCATGTGCAGGGCAGCATAGCGTGATCTTTGTCACTTTGATGGATGTTTTGGTGTTAAAGATTTTGTGAGCGAGCGTTTGATTTTGGTGTTTGAGGTGTGGGTGGAAGTGTAAGAATACGGCATGACGTGAGCAAGACATGTCGTTTGATGAAGGGGTCTTTGAGGAGGAGGGGGATGGCTTTTGAGGCATCGACGGGTTTATCGAAGAGGGCGAAGCAAGAGGATCCGCTGCCGCTCATTCTGACGACTCTGGCAAGGGGGATTTGTTGCATTTGTTTGAGGAGGATTTGGACGATGGGGGCCATGCGAGTGGCGGCGAAGGTGAGGTCATTTCGGCATTGAGAGTGTAGCCATGAGAGGAGTTTTTTTTTGGTTTGAGGAATGGGGGGTATTGAGGGTTGATTTTGTGGGGTTAGAGAAAGGCGGTCAAAAATTTTGAAGACGTGTTTTGTGGAGAGATTTTTTTTTGGAGAAGCGATGAGCAAGCCCATTGAGGCGAGATTTCGCGAGATTTGAGGGGAGAGGGGAGAGATGATGTGTCCTGTTCCTGAGACGGTGTGGGGAATTGAGGAGAAGCAGGAGGGGAAATCGCTGCCTATATGTTGGGAGCAGAGGGAGAGGAAAGCGGGGGGTAGGGAGAGATTGTATATATGTTGAAGGAGTCGGAGCCAAGCGGCGGCATTGCTGGTTCCGCCTCCGAGTCCTGCTCCGATGGGGAGATGTTTTTTGACGTGGAGA
>CAKMZR010000125.1 GCA_929200455.1 uncultured Alphaproteobacteria bacterium
CGCCCCCGCCGCTACATTCTCCGTCTTAGATATGTAAACAATACTGCTCAATACCATGATCTCTCGTTCTACCGCCGCACTCTCTGAAACCGTTCAGCTCGATATCCAAAAAGATGATATCCAGCAACCTCACGATTTCAACTTCTTCGTGTCAGGACCAGAACGCATGAAAATGATACCCTCTCCCGCTCAAGCCATGACCATCTTGCGCGCTCTCAACTCCGCTGACCTCAAAAGCTACCCCCTCGAACTCCTCGAAATCCTACTCCCTCTCCTACAACAACTCCTCAAAGGCGAAATCAAACTCTACATCTCCATACCCGACAATACCTTCATCGCTCTCAACAATGTCGTCCATCACGTACTCGAAAAATCTCAAATATCCGATCCTTCATCCAACCCGCAAAATCCTCTGCCTCAAGAGCAAACCCATCAAGACATCCTCGTCAACCGTTCCCACGTCATGATGGTCTTGCGCGCTCTCAATGCCATACCTCCAGAAAATCTCGACACAAACGCAAAACTTCGCATGAAACAAGTCAAAGAAAATCTCGTCGCACTCTCCTTCGGAAACACAAAACCCATCAACGCACTCATCAAAAGCAAAAAAACTCAACACAAACTTTGCCTCCAAATCATCCAAAATGCACTTTCCGCCGCCTACAACGAAGAAATAGATAACCAAAAAAAATAAATCATAACCTCATCTACCCCATAATCTCCTCCTTGCTTACAAGACCTCCTTTGTGGTATAGTCCCCCACATTTTTATACTCTCCCCACGCCCTCCCAATGCCATCTTCCGTATCCAATCACGCTTCCATCTCTATACAACATGCTCGCGGAGCATATCCCGTCATCGTCGGTTCTCAACTCCTCAAAGATGCTCTCTCAATCATCTCTCAAGAACTCACCCTACCCCCCCAAATCATCGTCATCGTCGACTCCAATATTCCTGAACAACTCATCTTCACCCTCAACAAAATCTTCTCCCAAAACCAAACCACTCCCATCATCATTCCCATACCAGGCGGCGAAAACGCAAAAACTTTCACCACCTTCATCGCCGTCTCAGAAATTATACTCGAAAACCATATCTCCAGAAATACGCCCATCATCGCCGTCGGAGGGGGCGCCATCGGAGACCTCGCCGGATTCATCGCCGCTTCACTCCTACGCGGACTCCCCCTCGTTCACATACCCACTACCCTACTCGCTATGGTCGATAGCTCCATCGGCGGAAAAACCGCCATCAACTCACGACACGGCAAAAACCTTATCGGGGCCATCCATCAACCTCAACTCGTCATTTCAGATACCCAATTCCTCTCATCCCTACCCAAAAGACACTTCCGTGCCGCTTACGCAGAAATCGTCAAATACGCTCTCATCCAAAATGCTCCCCTCTTCACACAACTCGACAAAAATCTCAACCTCACACGCGAACACAACGAAAATCACATCCAAGAACTCATCCTTGCATCCGTGCGTGCAAAAAAACAAATCGTCGAAGCCGACGAATTCGAAAATAATCAACGTGCCCTACTCAATCTCGGACACACCTTCGGACACGCCCTCGAAACCATGCACTCGCAATCCGATACCCTCATACACGGCGAAGCCGTCGCCATCGGAATCGTACTCGCATTCCGCTTCGCTCACCGCATAAATCTCATCCCAAAAGAAACCCTACAACGCATCGTCAAACATATTCACTCCGCCGAACTCCCATGCAATATACCCCCCGACACCTCCATCGATACCATGATCTCTTTCATGAAAAATGACAAAAAAAATCTTCATCACAATATCTCTCTCATCCTCCCTCACGATATCGGCCACACCTCACTCCACAAAAACATAAGTCCACATGACCTCAACTCATTCCTCTCAGAATGCATCAAACAACCCCTAACCCCATACGCTCTACACCATGCCTGACACTCTGCTCACCCCCCTCATCTCCTACTACGCTCTTGCCATCTTCGTCCTCATCATCCTCTCCGCTTTCTTCTCCAGTGCAGAAACCGCCCTCACCGCCGCCTCAAAACCCCTCATCCACCAACTCGCAAAAAGAGGCGAAACAAGAGCCGTGCAACTCCTCTCCATGATCAATTCCCAAACACGCGTCATCGCTACACTCCTTCTCGGAAATAACGCCGTCAATGTCATCGCAACCTCCCTCGCGACCGCCCTTTGCATCCAATTATGGAATGAAAATGGCGTCCTCATCGCCAGCATCTCCATGACAACCCTGCTCATCATCTTCGCAGAAATACTCCCCAAATCTCTCGCCGCCATGCGACCACACCAATGGGCCCTCATCATCTCTCCCTTCGTCCATTCCCTCTACCTCGTCCTCTCACCTCTCACCTTCCTCTTCGCCCACCTACTCTCCTTCCTCGCTTACCCACTCGGACTCAATCCTCGATCACCCCACACATCACAAAATACCGATAACGAAGATGAACTCCTCGGAGTCATCGATATGCACGGACAAAATCCTCAAAACCGTGAAGAACACGTCATGCTGCGATCCATCCTCGAACTCGAAGAAATCACCGTCAGTGACGTCATGACACACAGAAGCCAAGTCGATATGTTCGACCTCAATGAACCCGCCGCAGACATCATCTCCTTCGTCGTCAACTCAAAACGTACCAGAATCCCCTTCTACGCAGGCTCTCAAGAAAATATTATCGGCGTCCTACACGTCAAAAACCTCCTCGAACACATCGCCCAAAATGATACCACCTTCATGAGCAAAAAAGCTATCGTCCAACTCTCCAGCCCCCCTTGGTTCATTCCAGAAAATACCAACCTCAAAAATCAACTCCTCGCCTTCAGAAAACGCCGAAAACACGCCGCCATCATCATCGACGAATACAGTGCCTTCGTCGGAATCGTCACCCTCGAAGATATTCTCGAAGAAATCGTCGGAAATATCGATGACGAACTCGATATACCCCTGCCAGGCGTCCAACGTATCCCAGACGGCTCTTGCATCGTCGATGGACACGTCACCCTTCGCGACCTCTCTCGTGAACTCGATTGGAATATCGATGACGGAAAAGCGAGCACCATCGCCGGCTATATCCTACATCAAGCACGCGTCATTCCAAAAGAAGGCCAAGTCTTCGCTTTCAACGGATTCCTCTTCGAAATCATCGCACGCGACCACAACAGAATCGCAAAAATCAAAATATCTCCCCTGCCAAAATCATAAAATTTTTCCTCCTTTTCCGTACTTCATAAAAAAATATATGATCCCACAACCATTTAAGGGTATACATAGTAAAAAAAACCATGTAAAAAAAATCACAAAAAAAAACACAACCACAAAGGAGAGAACCATGACCGAAAATGAAATACACGAACTTCCCAACCTACAAGCCATCGAGTACAACCTCTCCACGTGTGGACAAATTTATCTCCACCACATACCCCTCATCAAAAAAATGGGGTTCAAAACCATCATCTGTGCAAGACCAGATCATGAAGAAATCGGTCAACCCTCTTCCGAACAACTCAAAATAGCCATAGAAAAAGAAAACCTATCCTACTTCGATATCGCCTTCTCTTCCTCTCTCGACAATATCGAACAATGTACAAAATTCTGCATGGCTTGCGAAAAACATAAAAGCAATCACCCCGTACTCGCTTTTTGTCGCACCGGAAGTCGAACCCTCATGGCTTGGTACGCCTACAAAACAGAACTCCAACAAGACTAAAAACCTTCGCGCGACGATATCCACATACCCACCGCAAGCGACGATGCCGTCTCACTCCTCAGAATATAACGACCCAAACTTACAGGATGTATACCTTCCCTCTCTTGAAACCACTCGTGCTCTTCAGCGGAAAAGCCTCCCTCAGGACCCACGATAATACTCGCCTTCCGACCCTGCAAAAAATCTCCAAGCACCTTCCACATCATACGACCCTCTCCTACCCCATGCTCAAGACACGCAAATAACGGGTAACGAGAGTCATGCCCTCGCAAAACATCCTCAAAACTCAAAGGCTTGCAAACCTCAGGCAACAAAAGACGACCAGACTGCTCTAACGCTCCCACCACAACCCCCTCCATCCGAGAACCGTTCCACGTGTAGCTCCCTCCTCCATACGCACTCCGAAACGGAACAAGACGATTCACACCCAACTCTACCGCTTGACGCACCAAATTCCCCAAGCGTTGCGGCTTTATCAATGGCACATACAGCGTCAGATCATTCATCACATGAGGCTGCTCTTTCAACGCACAATCCACGCCCAAATACACATGATGACGTCCCTCCAATTTCACATAAGAACGCCAAAGACCCTGCCGGCCATTAAAAACCCTCACCTCGCTGCCTTCTCGCAGTCTCATCACAGAACGCAAACGGTGCAAAGAATCTTGCGTCAATTCCAATGCAGAACCCGAGTGCAAAATATCCTCTACATACAAATGAGGTATATGACCCGTCATCCCTCTTCCTTGCAAGGCGAACCCTTCACATGATAACAACCACACTCTTTACACAAAGACAATGTCTCCTCTCCCAAGGATTCTCGCTTCGATGAACCCCCAAAAACCTTACGACCCTTGCGTCCCCACACATACACCACCACCAAAATGACTCCCAGCACGATCAACAACTTCGAAAAAGAAAATCCAAACATTTCACGCTTTCTTCTTCACCGCAGCCTTCCCTTTCCCCTTCTTCGCTTTCGCCTTCGGCTTCGATTTCGCCTTCAACTTCGCCGCCTCCAACGCTTCCAGTGCTTCCTCCCACGACATCGTCTCCACATCCATACCTCGAGGCAAATAGTAACGCTCTCCACCATAAAGCAGACTGTAACCAAATCGACTCTTCGTCACCACCACATCCTCACCGTCAGAAGGATGCTGACCCAATACCCGCTCTCCGCTCTTCGCTCGCTTTTCCGCTATCAACGTCACCGCACGATTAATCCCTATGTCAAAAACACTGTCCCCATCCGTCAGCGATACATAGGTCACTCCAGACTTCACATACGGACCAAAACGTCCCAAACCCGCAACAACCCTGTCTCCCCTCTCAGGATCCTCTCCCAAGTCTCGCGGAAGAGACAACAACTTCAACGCCTGAGAAAGCGTGCAATCCTCAGGGTCTCCCCACTCCTTCGGAAAAGACGCCCTCCTCACCTTACCAGAAACCTTCTTCTCTCCCTCCTCCTGCTTACCGCTTTGTACATAAAAACCATACGGACCTCGATTCACATAAATCGGTTCTCCCCCCTCACCTTCCCCCAACAAACGCGGATAATCATCGCCCTCTCCCACCTTCACATGACCGCCTTCGTCCAAATTTCGAGCATG
>CAKMZR010000126.1 GCA_929200455.1 uncultured Alphaproteobacteria bacterium
GAAGATGGGGTGCACCGTGATTTGTCGCGTCAGTTGGAACTGCGGACTATGGGTAGGGAGTATGAGGCCGTGGTGTGGGGAAGATTTTTGCATCGGAGTTTGCGTGTGGACGCTCCGATAGGTCGAGACGAGAAGAGACGGGAAGCGTTTCGTGTTTGTGAGGGAGGACGGCCTGCGTTGAGTGAATTTTGGGGCAAAGAGGTGCTGGCAGGTGGTGCGTATACGCTTGTAGGGTGTCGCTTGGGCACGGGTAGGACGCATCAGATAAGGGTTCATCTTAGTGATAGGGGTTATGAAGTTGTGGGAGATCCTGTGTATGGTCGGCGTCGTGTGGGTAAGAGTAGGAGTTTGGGTCGAAGGTCGGGAGATGATTTTCTGCATCGTTGTCGAGAGGCGGTTTTGGGTTTTCCGAGACAGGCTTTGCACGCGCGGAGTCTGGAATTTGATCATCCTGTGACGGGGGATCGTAAGATTTTTGGTGTAAACCCACCTGAGGACATGCAGGGGTTGTTAAGAATTTTGCGAGGAGAATGAGAAAAAGTGAAGAGCAGACGTTGAAATTTTGGTTATGATGGTCCATACTATATAAGGGTATTGGTTTTATATTTATTTTTAGAAAGAGAAACATGTCATCAAGTATGCATCTTCCAGCGATATCGGGTGGTAACGGTTTTGACGATTATATGCGAGAAATTCGTAGTTTTCCGGTCCTTGGGGCGGATGAGGAGAAGCTTCTGGCGAAGCGTTGGCATGAAAGCGGGGATGTGGAGGCAGCCCACCGCTTGGTGACGAGTCATTTGAGGTTGGTGGCGAAGATAGCGATGGGTTATCGGGGTTACGGTATGCCTGTGTCGGATTTGATCGCGGAGGGCAATTTGGGGATGATGCAGGCGGTGAAGGGATTTGATCCTGAGAGGGGTTTTCGTTTGTCGACTTATGCGATGTGGTGGGTGAGGGCGGCGATACAGGAATACATTTTGAAGAGCTGGTCGTTGGTGAAGATAGCGTCGACGGCGGTACAGAAGAAGTTATTTTTTAATTTGAATCGTGCGCGTCGTCAGATTCGTCTTTTGGATGAGGGTAAGATGACGCGTCAAGAGGAGTCTTCTGCGATAGCGGATTATCTTCAGGTGAACGAGAAGGATGTGGTTCAGATGGAGCAGCGGATGAGTGGTGGTGACTTGTCGTTGAACGCACCTGTATCTGAGGACGGAGAGGGTGAGTGGATTGATTGGTTGGAAGATGGTGGGGAGGATCATGGTACGGTATTGGCGGATCGTGATGAACTTTTGCACCGTCGGGGCTTGTTGGGAGATGCCTTGTCGCATTTGGGAGATCGTGAGCGTGATATTTTGGTGGGACGTCGTTTGAGCGAGAAGCCTGTGACTTTGGATGTGCTGAGTCGTCGTTATAACATTAGCCGTGAGCGTGTTCGCCAGATAGAGTTTCGGGCGTTTGATCGTGTGCGTGATGAGATGGTACGCGAAGACGATTCAGAGGATAGATGATGGAAGAGGGTGGGTCGGGGAAGGGAAAATTGTCTGAGGGTGGTGGTTTGGTGAAGTTTTTTTACAAGAGATTGATGATATTTTCTCGGGGTCGTTTTGCGTTGTGGATATTGGGGTTGGTGAGTTTTTTGAATAGTTCTATATTTCCGGTGCCCCAGGATGCGTTTTTACTGCCGATGATGTTGGCGAATCCGAAGAGGTCGTTTTTTTATGCGACATTTGTATTGATATGTTCGTGTGCGGGAGGCGTGGTGGGCTATGGCATAGGCTATTTTTTGTATGACACGGTGGGAGAGGCGATTGTAGATTTTTATGGTTATGCAGAGAGGGTGGAAGAGTTTAAGATTTTTTACGAGGAGTATGGTTGGGTGATGATAGTGGTAGCGGGGATTACGCCGTTTCCTTATAAGATTATTACGATTATGAGTGGTTTTTTGGGTTATGGATTTGTGCCATTTTTGTTATCATCTCTTGCGGGACGTTCTTTAAGATTTTATGCGTATGTATTGTTATTTATGTTTTTTGGAGAAAAGATGGTGGTTTGGATTGAGAGGTGGTTTGGTTATGTCGTTTTGGGCTTTGTATTGACGTTACTATTGGTTTTATGGATTACGATTGGAGGTTTATGATGGGTAGATTTCTTGAGGTTGATATGTGGAGGTATGGGTTTGTATTGACATCGTTTGTGATAAGTTTTTTTTTGGTGGCGGAGCACGTGTGGGGTTATGAGCCGTGTCCTTTGTGTGAGTGGCAGCGATATCCGTGGTATGGAAGTTTTATTTTGAGTTTAGTTTTATTGTGGGGATTTGGTGGAAGACTCTTAATTTTTGGAGAGTTTTTGTTGGGATTGCTGATGTTGATTGGTGGGAGTATAGGGGTATACCATGCGGGCATAGAGTATGGATTTTGGGCAGGTCCTCTGACGTGTTCATCTGGACTGCCGGCAGAAGGTGGTGTGGATGAGTTACGAAGTTATTTGCTGGGTCGTGAGACGGTATCGTGTGACGAGGCGTCGTGGACTCTTTGGGGCGTGAGCATGGCGGGTTACAATGTGTTGGTTTCGTATGGCGTTGTGGGATTGTTATTGTGGAGGTGGTTTACAAGAGGGAGGGTATGAGTATGGAGAGGGAGGGAAAGAGGAGGAGTAGGGCGACGCGTAGAATTTCTGCACAGAAGAAGGGAAGGGTTCCTCTGAAGATGGAGGAGAGGGGCACATCTTTTGCGAGGGAGTGGATGACGTAGACATTGAGTCCGACGGGTGGAGTGATGAGTCCGAGTTCTACGACGGTGAGAGCGAGTATGCCGAACCAGAGTTTGAGGTTGTATGTGTCGAGTCCGAAAGCGGCATCGCTTGGAGAGACGTATTCACCGCCATTGATGGCGACGAGAGTTGGCCAGAAGAAGGGAACGACGATGAGTACGAGAGCGAGAGATTCGAGGGCGCATCCGAGTATGATGAGGATGAAGAGGATGAGTGCGACGATGATGAGGGGGTGTAGGTAAGAGGATTGAGCGGCCCATTCGGCGAGGGCTTGGGGGAGTTGTGTTCTGGAGAAGAAGCTTTTTAGAGTTTCTGCTCCGAAGAGGATGAGGGCGATGATGGCGGTAGTTTTTGAGGTATCGAGTACGGCGAGGGAGATTTTGTGGATTGAGAGTCTGTGTTTGTCTTTTCTGAAGGTGCCGAGAGCGAGGATGCAGAGTGTTCCGAAGGCGGCGGCGGGGGTGGGAGTGAAGATGCCGAAAGCGAGTCCGAATATGATGAGTGCGAAGACGGCGATGGTGGGAATGAATCGTTTGAGGGTTTTGTGGGTATTGAGTTTGAGGGGTTTTTGAGGCGGGGTATGAAATTTTCTGGAAGAGATGAGGCAGACGATGGAGAAGGAAGCGACGGCGATGATTCCGGGAATGATGGCGGCTTGGAACATATCGATGATGCCGACTTCGACGACGACGGAATAGATGACAAGGACGATGGAGGGGGGTATGAGGATTCCGAGTGTGCCGCCTGCGGCGAGGAGTCCTGTGGAGAAGTGGTCTGGGAAGTTGAGTTGTCTTAGGGGTTGTAGGGCGATTCTGGTCATGGTTGCGGCGGTGGCAAGGGAAGAGCCTGAAACGGCTCCGAATCCGGCACATGAAGCGATGGTTGCGATGGGCACTCCGCTACGAAATTTTCTGAAGAGGAGGATGAATCCGTTGAGGAGGTCTGTATTGACGGCGGAGTGAGAAGCGAGGCTCCCCATGAGTATGAAGAGGGGGAGAGCGGAGAGGTAGTAGTTTGAGAAGAGGCTCCAGATGAGGATTTTGTATTGTTTGAAGTAGGCGAGGAGGGAGAAGTGGGGAAGGATGAGGTCGATGGCGATGTGTCCGACGACGGCGGTCGTGATCATGGCAAGGGCGACGGGTACACGGAGTGCGAGTAGGGTGAGGAGGAAGAGGATTCCAGCGAACCCGAGGGGGATGAGTTCTGTCATAACTTTTGGGCGACGAGTGGGTATGAGGAGATAATTCCTGAGAGGAAGAGGGCGAACATGGGAGGGACGTAGAAGGGCCAGAAGCTGATGGAGAGTACGGAAGAGGAAGCGTGGTCTGAGTAGGCGTCGATAAGTCCGAAGAGGAGAGCAATGGAGAGGGAGAAGTAGAGTAGGGAGAAGAGGGCGAGGGAGGTGTATTGTGAGGTTGAGATAATTTTTTTATGCCAAGGGATGAAGTCGACTTGGATGTGGGCGTAATGGAGTTGAGCGTAGGGGAGTGTCATGAAGAACGCGGTACCTGAAAGGAGGGCGACGATTTCTTCTATGCCTGAGATTCCGTTGAGGTTGAAGAGGGTTTTGTCGATGATGACGGTGAAGATGTGGAAGGCGGAAAGGGAGATGATGAGAAGGAGAGCGGCTCCACTGAAGAGTGCACATGAAGCGGCGAGGCGTCGTAGAAGGAGGGGGAAGGAGGGATTTGTGTTAGGGGTTATTTTCATAGTGGAGGACTGCATTTTTTGCTTTTTTGAGGAGTTCTTGTCCGTTGATATCGCGAGCATTGACTTCATCGATCCAGCGATCGGAAACGTCGCGGAATCGTGAGATGAAGGTTTCAGCGGTATTTTGAGAGAGGATGGAGACGGTTCCGCCGGAGTCTTTTTGGGCTTGAATTCCGAGTTCTTCGCCATTTTGCCAAGCATTAGAGATATCGGTGATACGTTTTTCGCTGGTTTCTTGGGAGATAAGTTTTTGGAGATGAGGGGGCAGGGATAGGAATCGTTTTTTGTTCATGATGAGCATGAAGACGGCGGTTCCGAAGCGTTGTTTTTCTGGGAGGAGGTAAGAGTGTTGGGTAAGTTTTTCTGCACCGATGGAGGGCATGACTTCGAAGGGCAACAGGGCACCGTCTATATTTTTTCTGGAAAGAGCCTGTGGTAGGGATGGGAGGGGCATAGCGACGGGAGAAGCACCCCAACTTGAGATCATCCAAGCCCCGGTACGGGAGGGGGTTCTGAGTTTGAGTCCGCGTAGGTCTTTGATATCCGAGACTTGGTGGCTGACGGTGTGTAGGGAGTTTCCGTCATGGGCATGGAGGAAGAGGAGTTTGACATCTTTGAAGTCTGGCAGGAGGTCTTTTTTGAGTTTGAGCATGGCAAGGCTTGTGGCGAGAGCGGAAGATTTGTGCACGCCCGGGAGTTCGAAGACTTCGCTTCGCGGAAAGAGTCCGGGTGTATATCCGATGAGGGACCAAGCGATATCGACGCTGCCATCGCGGACTTGAGCGAAGAGGTCTTGAGGTTTTCCTCCAAGTGCCATGGAGGGGTATATGGAG
>CAKMZR010000127.1 GCA_929200455.1 uncultured Alphaproteobacteria bacterium
GTATGGCTAGGAAGAGATACAGTCGTCGTTCGCCAAGTGGACTTCTTCGTTTTGCGTGGTTGTTGGGCGTGGGTTCTGTTGTCTTTGGCGGGGTGTACTTATTGTGGAATGAGGAGTCTATTCTTCGAGAGTTGCGTTCGATTCGCCCGAACGTGAGGATAGACCTTAAGAAGAGTGAGACGCCGAATTTGCGTAAGGTTTTGGAGGATTTGGAGGCGAATGGGGGAGGTTCTAGGGTTTTGTTGTCGCCGCTTCAAGAAGGCGAGGGTGTGGAGGATCTTCAGGATGTGTCTGTGGGAGACTTGGTGACTTCTCCACTGGAAGATGAGGAGGCGTTGGGTATAGGGGATGTGGAGTACTGGCGTCAGATGATAAGGGATGTTCGGGAGGGATTTTTTGGTAGTTTGGGAGAGGGAGTGGATTCATTTTTGGATTTGGCGAATGATTTGAGTGTGAGGGGTGTATTGGATTTGATATTTTCGCCTGATCCGTTGAGTGTGGGGGATGAGGGAGCGATAATGCCGTTGCAGAATACTGGTTCTGGCGAGGAAATTTTGCCTTTGCAAGACGGAGGCGTGATCACGGTGGAGGAGCGAGAAGGAGAGACGCGTACATTTGTGGGAGATGTGAATCGTCTTACATCTTTGGGGGAGGCACCATCTATTCCGGATGAGGAGATTTTTTCTCGTACGGTTGAGGAGATAGTGGATTCATTGAGGGAGCCTGGTAAGGGAGTGGATGTGTATGCGGGACTTTTGCATCCGAATCCTGATCCGAAGTTATTGGAGTTGACGCCGGATGGTGTTTTGCCTCGTATAGACAATGCGGGTCGTCCTTCGTGGCAGGTGTACAAGCGTCCGCATCTTACGGGAAGCAATTTGCCCCAGGTTTTTGTGGTGGTGAGCAACTTGGGTTTGAATGATTTTCAGACGGCGAGGAGTATACATTTGCCTGGAGCGGTGACGTTGGCGTTTGCGCCGTATGCGCGACGTCTTTCTGACTGGGTGAATGCGGCCCGAGGTGAGGGACATGAGGTGATGTTGACTTTGCCGATGGAGCCGAAACGTTATCCGCATAGTGATCCTGGTCCTTTTGGATTGTTGACGTCATTGGATAAGGAAGAGAATATTAAGCGTTTGCATCATGTATTGAGTCGGACGACGGGTTATGTGGGTGTTATGAATTTTCTGGGAGATAAGTTTGTGTTGGATGCGGCGGCGGTGGAGCCTGTGATGCAGTCATTGAATGCGCGCGGATTGTTTTTCTTGGACACGCATCCTGAGAGGTTGTCGTTGGCGTCGTTGTCTGCGACGGTATTGAACATGCCGCATGCGTCTGTGGATATTGTGTTGGATCAGAGTTTGTCACGGGATCAGGTTGTGAAGAGGATGAGGGATTCGTCGCGTCTTGCGCGGGCTCGAGGAGGATCGGTGATGGTGGTCTATCCGTTGCCCTATATATTGGATGAGCTTGAGGTTTGGTTTGCGACGTTGGCGGAGAGTGAGATAGAGTTGGCGCCTCTTACGTCTAGATTTACGGAGGAGGGTTAGATTGTCGAAGGAGGAAGGAACAGAGGATCCGCGTTATCGAGCGTGTGCGGGTATTATGCTGGTGAATGATTTGGGAAAAATTTTTGTGGGTAAGCGTTTGGACGTGGTGTCGAAGTACTGGCAGATGCCTCAAGGGGGTATAGAGGAGGGTGAAGATTACACGGATGCGTTGCGTCGTGAGTTGTATGAGGAGACGGGTGTGGATAATATTCGGATATGGGGTATTATGGAGGGTTGGTTGTACTATGATGTTCCGCCTCATTTGAGCGAGAAGTTGTGGGGAGGTTGGTATGTGGGACAGAGGCAGAAGTGGAGTTTGGTGGAGTTTTTGGGGGAAGACGCAGATGTGGACATAGGGGGTGAGGGAGCGGAATTTTCTGAGTGGAAATGGCAAGACAGGGAAGACTTGGTGCGTGAGGCGGTATCGTTTAAGCGTGGAATGTATGAGGGTGTACTGAGTTATTTTTCGAATTATTGGGAAGAGAAGAGAGGCGATTGAGATGAGCAAGAGGAGAGAGAGTGGGTTAGTTTTTGTATTGATATTATTGATGATATTTCCTGTGATTATGTATGGGGGTCGTTCGTGGGGACAGGTTTCATATATTCCGCCGTATGCGCGTTTATCGTTGAGTTATTTTGATGGTTCTGAGTACAAGTTATCGGATGATGTGGACAAGGGAAGTTTGCATGGCAAGTCGGTGCCGTTATCGAATTTTGGAGTCCGTTTGGCGTATGGTATCTCGTTGGATCATCAGACGCGACTTCAGATGGAGGGAAGTTTTCTGCTGACTCCGTTGAACAAGTATGAGTGGAAGAATCCGCCTGGATTGGGGTTGACGTCGAAGTCGTTGAGTTTTGAGGTACCTGGAAGCCAGACGCTTATACATGGAGTTTTGTCAGCATATTATGATTTTGAGCGGTTGAATCCGTACAAGCCAGGGAGTTGGTCGCCTTATATAGGGGGAGGTTTGGGCATGTATGGTTTGTGGTGGCCTCAATTTGATTTGTCGTTGGCGGATGCGTTGGATTCGTCTTCTAAGGATTATGTGAGTGCGGATGTTCTTGACAGTGCAGGAGAGAAGACGGGTTCTTCGCAGGGAGTTTCTGCGAGCAATCGGAAGTCGGAATTTTTGTTGGGTCCTGTGGGTTTATTGGAGTTGGGATTATCGTATAATTTTAGTTATGTGATTGTGGATGGTTACTGGAGGATGGAGTATTTGTATTCTTTGGCACAGGGACGGGATTCTGTGTTTATGAGCACATTGAATATAGGAGTAAGATTCTGATGAAAGCGGAGAGCACGAGGCGGGGTCGGAGGTTATTATTGAAGGGGATGGGGTTGTTGTCGTTGGGGTTGGGCGGGGGCTTGGGAGGATTGCCTTCGCGAGCGTATGGACAGAGTCGAGAGATCCCGGTGTGGCGAATACAGACGTCGTGGGGAGAGGGGACGCTTGGTTATGATTTGTTTCGAAATTTTTGCGACAGTGTGGTGGAGCGAACGCAAGGATTATTGGCGTTGGAGGCTGTTCCTGCGGGTGCGGTGAGGAATGATCTTCAATTTTACGATGCGTTGCGTATAGGGGCTTTGGAGGGTATTAATGTTTTTAGTGTATACTGGGCGGGAAGGTTTCCGGCTGGAGTTTTTATGTCGTCATATCCTGGAGGTTTGTCGTATCCGTCTCACTGGGATGTGATGTTGGATTCGTATGGGGGTCGGAAGGTATTGGAGGGCATATACGATCGTTTGGGACTTCATTTTGTGGGACATGTTCACCATGATATGAACATTTTGCATTCAGTGAAGCCGTTGCGTACGTTGAAGGATTTTGAGGGATTGACGGTTCGTGTTCCTGGTCATTTGATAGGAGATTCATTTAAGGCGTTGGGTTCACGTCCTGTGTTGTTGCCTGGGAGGGATATTGTGGAGGCTTTGGGAGAAGGGGTGATTGAGGCTGCGGATTATGTGGGGCCGTCGTTGAATGTTCGTTTGGGTTTGCATAAGGAGGCGGGTTATGTGATACTGGGTCCGTTGTCGTCGCCGTCTATTAATCAGCCTGTAGACGTGATGGATATAGCGGTGAGCAAGAAGGCGTGGCTTGAGGTGAAGCCGAGTGTGAGGGAGTTATTTCGCGCGCTTGTGAGTGATTATTCCCGTACGCATTATGCGGCGATTCAGGAAGCGAATCGCGAGGCTTGGGAGGAGATATCGTTGTCTGGGGTTGAGGTTGTGAGGTTGAGTGAGGGTGATATGAGGAGTTTTCGTCGGAAATTATTGCCGTTATGGTTCTCATATGCGAAGAAGGATAAAGAGTCGATGAATTTATTTAAGGTACACCTTGAAGTGATGAGGAGTGAGTCTGTAGGTCTTTTGAGCGATAAGGATGTGGAGGGATATCGTCTTTGAGAGGGGGTTAATATTGAGTGGAAGGTATTATGATATGAAAAAAACGTATGATGTGAAGTTATGGAGAAGGGGTTATGAAAATTTTTCTGTGAGGATATTGGGTCTTACGGCATTTTCGTTATTGATTGAGGGTTGTGGAGGTGGAGGCGGCGGTGGTGGTGGTGGTGACGATGAGATAGATTATTCTTTGAGGGCGGAAGCCTTGCCACGAGATGTGAGTGAAGTTTTGCGTTTGCCACATGGTCATGAGGTTCGGGCAAATTTTTTGGATCACGGGAGCAGTTATAGCAGGAAGACGGTGACGTATCGTTTTTATACGAAGGAAGAAGGGGAGACGGAGGGTTTGATTAACAGGGGTTTGGATGAGGAGCGTTATCGTGCTTATGGTGATTTTGAGGGTGTGAGTGAGGAGTGGTTGAAGGGAGTTTTTCGGAAGGCTTTGTCTAACTATGCCTCTGTGAGTGAATTGAAGTTTGAGGAGGTGACGACGGGCAAGGCGGACATTGCGTACTTTTTGCGGGACTTTAACTCGGGACTTTTGGGTTATTCAAATTATCCGCCTGGGAGCGAGGGTATTTTGGACAAGGACTTGGTGGAGGGAGGACGTGGGGATCCTGTGGCGACGCTTCTTCAAGAGACGGTTTTGCATGAGTTGGGTCATGGATTGGGATTGAGGCATCCGTTTCGAGGTTCGAGTTATGGTTCTCGGAACGGGAAGCAGCTTGAGGGTTATGAGTTGACGACGGCCTATTCTTCGATGGCCTACCGTGACATGCCTTATTCTGTTTATTTTGACGGAGTTGAAGAGAAGACGCGATTTCGTGATGGTATGGGCTTGTATGATGTGGTGGCGATTCAGAAGAAGTATGGGGTGAATAGGGATTATGAGTCTGGAGACACGGTGTACGACGGTACTTATTTTTCGAAGCATTGGATACAGAGGGTGATATGGGACGGTGGAGGTCGTGATAAGATTGATCTTTCTGGATTTGGGTTTGGCTATTTGTCGTCGTATGCACAGACGAGCGGCAAGACTTTGCCGGTTCCGAGGCATGAGATAGACTTAGAACCGGGTCGTTTTGGTTCTGTGGGTATCATAGAGGAAGGGTTTTTGCCGAACGAGAAGGGGTTGTTTAGGGGTTATGATAATTTGGTGATAGCGTATGGAGCGGAGATCGAGGATGCTGTGGGTGGTCCCGGAGATGATGTGATACGCGGGAATGGTCTTGGCAATGTGCTTGAGGGAGGGGGAGGCGATGATGTTC
>CAKMZR010000128.1 GCA_929200455.1 uncultured Alphaproteobacteria bacterium
ATTTTGCTCATGCGTGTTGCGGAATGGATTCTTTGTATATTCATATTAATCTCCTTGACGTGGGTTGTGGTGGAAGGGATCGACTGTACCTGCGATTTCTGCGAGGGTCACGGGTTTTATGGGAGGTCGTGTGCGAAAGTAACCGGTTTGGTTATGACTTTGCTTGAGTTCTTCGGACAAAATGGCACTGACGGTTGTGCCGCAATAGCGTCCTTGACAAACGCCCATTCCGGCTCGTGTGAGGGCTTTGACCTGATTGATTTCTGAGCATCCGAGTTTGGTGGATTGTCGGATGGTGCCGGCATTGACTTCTTCGCATCGGCAGACGAGGGTGGCATTGTGTGGAGAGAGAGCACAGGGGTAGGGAGGAAATGCGGTGCTTAGGAAGTTTCGGAAAGATCGTTCTTTTTTTCGAGCGTTATGGAGGGGTTTTGCTTTATATATTTTTTCTTTTTCTGAGATGAGTCCGAGTTTTTCTGAGATTTTGAGTGCGGCGATTTGTCCTTCGATTTCTGCGATTTCTGCACCTTGAATTCTGGAGCTATCGCCGGCGATGAAGAGGTTTTTGATATGGGTTTCACCCCAAGGGTCGATGATGGGAGTGAATGTTTTTTGCGTGGAGTCCCATCGTTGTTCTACGCCTATGGAGAGGGCGGCGTGGACATGGGGTATGAGTCCGTGATGGAGATAGACGGTCTGGCACGGGATATTATATTTTTTGCCTTTGGATTGGAAGGAGAGATTTTCTGCAAAGGCGTGGCCTTTGATGGAAATATTGTGAGCTCCTTTATAGCGAGGCACGCACGCTTTTTGGATTTCTTGGATTAAGGAGAGTCCTTGGGCGAGGAATTTTCTGTTGTGTAGGAGTCCGTGGATGTGAGGGATGGCTTGGAGGAGGTTTTGAGTCTTTTGTGTTTCGACGAGGGCGAGAGGAGGTTGTTTCGCGCGTATCATTTGCGAAGCGAAGAGATAGAGCAGGGGTCCTGTACCGACCAAGACGGCATTTTTGGCAAGGAGTCCTGACTGTTTTAGGAGGATTTGCCCGGCTCCGACAGTCATGACGCCGGGGAGCGTCCAGCCCGGCAAAGGCATGGGACGCTCGAGAGCTCCTGTAGCGAGGAGTAAAGTTTTTGCGTGAATGGTGGTGGACTGATTTTTGAGGAGGAAAGAGACGAGGAATTGACCTTCGATGGCCCAAACGGCGGCATTGGGAATGAGGGTGATATTTTTGTGTTGAAGTTGTTCTATGAGTTTTTTTCCGTGTAGATGTTCTTTTCCGAGGATGTGGGCTTGAGGGGGTTCACTGTGACGGTAGATTTGCCCGCCGGGTTGAGGTTGTTCGTCAAGGAGTGTGACTTTTGCTCCGAGTTTTGCGGCGGTGATGGCAGCAGCAATTCCGGCAGGCCCGGCTCCTATAATGACGAGGTCACTCGAAGTCATTGTGATTGTTCCCTATGCTGTGGACGCACGATGGCGAGGCCTTCTTCGACTTTGACCATGCAAGCTTGAGTAGGGACTCCGTTGATATGGAGGATGCATTCAAAGCAAGTGCCCATCATGCAAAAGGGAGCCCGAGGTGCTTGAGAAAGAGGCGTATGCCTAAAAGTTGTGATGCCGCAAGCGAGCAATGCGGCGGCGAGGTTCATGCCTTTGGGGAGGTTGATGGTCTGCCCGTCAAGCAGGACGGGTACTTTTGGTGATGAGAGCGTATCAAGAGGGAGGAAGGGAGAATCGGTCTTCATGAAAAGCCTTTAGGTTGGGAGCGTGAGAATTTCCTTCGAGCCATTCTGGCAGGAAGAGAGCGTGGGCGGCAGCAAGTGTGATGCCGCTGTGGCATGTGACGATGAAGGCCCCAGGTGTAGAGAGGCTTTCTTGATAGATAGGGAATCCGTCGCGAGAGACGATGCGTAGGGCAGCCCATGTTCTGATGATTTGGGCTTTGGCGAGGGTGGGGTAGGTCTTGATGGCGTCGGCGGCAATTTTTGCTATTTGGTTCTGGGAGACTTGTTCATTGAAGCCGACATTTTCTTCGGAGAATCCGATTTGGATTCCGCCTTCATTGACTTGACGTGCGATAAGGGAGGGACGGTTGATCATTTTGGGAAGTTTTTCTGTGATGAGCATTTGTCCTTTTTGTGGTTGGATGGGCACTTTGAAGCCGAGTTTTGGTGCGAGTTTTGCAGTCCCGAGTCCGGCGGCGAGAATAATTTTTTTTGCGTTGATGGAGGTTCCGTCATGACAAGTGAGTCTGAAGGAGTCATTTTTTGAGATATCGGTGACGGTTTTTTTTGTGAGCAGGATTCCTTTCATGCGTGTGATGTCGTGCAAGAGGGCTTTGAGGAGTTGGAGAGGGTTGACCTGTCCGTCTTGGTGATGAAGGATGGCCCCGATGACTTTGGGTCCGATGAGGGGTTCTTCTTTTTTGAGGTTGTTGTGGGTGAGGACGTCGTAGGGATAGTTTCCGTTGAGTTTTTGTTTGAGGGATGTGTATTGAGCGAGGGTTTTTTCTAGGGATTTTTCTGAGAAGTGGAAGTCGTAGCCGCCTTTTTGCTCGAGGGAGATATTGATACCGGTGTGTTCTTGTAGTTCTTCTGCGAACTGAGGCCAAGCGGCTACGGATTTCTGGGACCACTGTGCGTATTGGGTGTTATTGATTCCTTTTCCTTGTATCCAAATGAGTCCGAAGTTGCCGCGACTTGCGGGTGATGCGACGTCATGGCCGTCGACGACGATGATGTTTTTTCCCTTTTTTAGCATACCCCAAGCAAGAGAGAGTCCGACGATTCCGCCACCGATGATGGCATAATCTGCATTCATTTTTTCTCTTTCGTGTGAGGTGAGGACTATTATTTGGCGAGATCGTTGAGTTTTTGTAGAGCCCCATCCCAAGCTTGGGTCATGGCTTTGAGATTCTGCTGGAAGAACTGAAGGGATTCCGGCGTTGGGTTTTTGACTTGTGATTCTAGGAGTATTTGGGTGTGATTTTGTTGGTGGGAGAGGGTGATGAGGGAGGAGAGTTCAGCGGGCATAGGTTCTGATTTGATGGGGAGGAGTCCTTTTTCGTCTGTGAGCATGGAGTCGAAGGCGATGGAGTGGAGGTGAATAATTTTTGTGTACGACCATTTTTCCCACATGGAGTGTCCGTTGGGCATATTCATATTGAGGAGAGTGCCACCACTTTCTTTGAAGTCCATGGATGCGACAAAGACTTGGACGTTTGGAGGTCCGTACCACTGGGAGAGTTGTTCTTTTTTGGAAAGAGCGTTCCATATATTTTGGGGTGACGCAGGGGACGAGAGGGAAGTTTTGACACAGGGAGGGGTTGTCATGGAGATGGTTGACCTTGCCAGAGGGTGAATAAGTGTTTTATTGTATCCATTGGCATGAGTGATTTCAACGAGAAAGAGAGGAATGATTGTTTGGGAGAGGATCGGTTGTTAGGACTTTTTTTGACGGTTGTTGCGGTTGCGATGACGCCGGGTCCGAATAATTTATTATTGGCATCTTTGGGAGCGTCGATGGGACTGAGGAGGGGTTGGGTTGTGGCGTGGGGTATTTTTGCGGGATTTCCGTTGATGGTTTTTTTGGTGTCGTTGGGTTTGGGAGGATTGTTGTCTGAGTGGGGATGGTTTTCGTATGGTTTGAGGGGAGTTGGGTTGGTATTGTTGTTATGGATAGCGTGGAAGATAGCGAGTGCTCCTTTTTTGGTTTTGACGGAAGAGGGAGAGGTGGAGGGTGGAGTTGTTTATGGGTTTTGGTCATTATTTTTTTTCCAGTGGGTGAATCCGAAGGCGTGGGTATTGTCGACGGCATTTGGTTCTGTACATCTTACGCCTGAAGGTGTTGTTTGGATGGAAGCACTGGAGTTAGGATTTTTATTTTTTGTGGCGACCTTATTGACGGGGACCTTATGGTTATTGCTGGGCACGAGTTTGCGTCGATTTTTGGTGGACAGGTTATGGTTTCGCGTGTATGGAATTTTGATGTCGTTATTGTTATTGTTGTCTGTTTTGCCGTTGATGTGGGATAATTTTTTGGATTGAGCGTATGGAAGAAAATGTGTTACTAGGACTTTTTTTTATGTCTCTTGCGGTTGGGATGACGCCGGGGCCGAACAATTTGATATTGGCGTCTGTGGGAGCCTCGATGGGTTTTTTTGGTGGTTTGAGGGCGGCAGCAGGTGTGATATTGGGATTTCCTGCGATGATTTTTTTGGTGTCGTTGGGTATGGGGAGTTTGCTATTGGAGTTGGGTTGGTTGTTGTGGGTATTGAAGGGATTGGGCTTTGTGTTGTTGTTATGGATAGCGTGGAAGATAGCGAACGCACCGCCTCTTTCTGTGAATGATGAGGGGGGAGTGGAGGGTGGCAGGAGGTATTATTTTTGGGAAATGTTTGTTTTTCAGTGGGTGAATCCGAAGGCACTTGCGATGACGACGGCGTTTGCGTCTGCGTATACGACGAAGTTGGGAGGAGGGGTATGGTGGGAGGCGAGTGTTTTGTGGATGGTATTTTCTGTGGCGGCGGCGGTGAGTACGACATCGTGGTTATTTTTGGGTTCTTTGATAAGGCGTCTTCTTACGCATAAGTTGTGGTCGCGTGTGTATGGATTGTTGATGGCGTTGTTATTGTTGGTCTCTGTTATTCCTGTATTATGGGATGGATTGTTTGTTTAGAGTTCGGCGAGGTGTTTTTGGAATTCGGCTATACTTCCGGCACCTTGCAGGAAGATTTTTTGGTTGAATATGAAGAGGGGAATGGCTTGGATTCCGAGTTCTTGCCAGTATTTTTGTTCTTCCCGCACGGCTTGGATGTGGGTTTGAGAGAGGAGGGCTTGTCGTGCTTCTTCGGGGTTGAGTCCGACGGCTTCTGCGTTTTGCACGAGGACGTCGATATTGCTGATATTTTGGTTGTGTGTGAAGTATGAGGAAAAGAGTTGCATTTTGAGGGGATGTTCGAGGTTGAAGTCTCGAGCGTGATGGATAATTTGGTGTGCTTTGAAGGAGTTGTAACGGATGAAGTTGGGTTGAGCATTGAAGGAGAATCCGAGTTGATGCCCGAGGGTGACGAGGGTTTGCTTGGCTTGTTCTGTGCCGTTGAAAGCGTCGCCATATTTTTGTTGTAGGAATTCCTGAAGATTTTGTCCTTGAGGGTTCATATCGGGTGTGAGTTCGAAGGGGTGCCATTTGATGGAGAGGGAGATGGGTTCTTGGAACGAGA
>CAKMZR010000129.1 GCA_929200455.1 uncultured Alphaproteobacteria bacterium
CCTCCCTTCGGACACGCCGGAGAAGAAGCCATCAATGACTTCTGTCAATCTCTAGAAACACAACCCTTCTCCTTCTTCCATAACGACCAAACCCTCCGAATTGTCTGCTCCCTCGAAGAACGCCATACTCCCAATCAAACCCAAAGCGGACTCAATCTCTCAGCACCCTGCCTAGAAGGAATCGCCAAACATAACGGACCCTTCATCTCCCCAGCCTCCGAGAAAGAATGCCCCGAATTCATAAAATGGTTCTCCCAGTACTCACCCCCCTTCAACCTCAAAAAACAATCCGGACTCGAAGCGCAAATCGCCGCAATCTCAGACGATATCGCCTACCTCAGCCATGACCTCGATGACGCACTCCGATTCAATGCCATCCAAGAAAATCAACTCCAAAACCTAAAAATTATCCTCGATATTCAAGAACAGTCCATCCTCCTCAGTTCCATAGAGTCGCCAGAAAATCGTCGATCCTTCCTCGTGCGACACATCATCGACTTCATGGTCAAAGACATCATCAAAACCCTCAAAAACAATCTAGAAACGCGCAAAATCTCTTCCTACCATGACGTCATACAGTGCCCCTCCGCCCTCGTTGCATTCTCAGAAACACTAGAAAAAGACGCAAAACAACTCAAAGACTTCCTCAGCAATCACTTCTATAGAGGAGGCTCCATCAAAGAACAACGGGAAACCTTCGAAAATATCATCTCTAAACTCCTAAACGCTCTCCTAGACGACCCCTCAAAAATAATTGATAATACCGAAAATCCAGAGTATCCTCCTCGTGTCATTGTCGACTATGTCGCGGGCATGACCGACAGATTCGCTTTGGATAAATACAAAGACCTTTTCGGAAAAAATGATAACCTATACCAAAAAGCCCTCGAATACGCTCGCTTTTCCTTGTAAAACCCTCCCAAAAACTAACTTCAGACTGAGAACCTCGTGGACATTATCGCCAACCTCCTTGCTCGCCTTCGCGAAAATATCGCAGAAATCTATCAGCCCTCTCCACAAACCCTAGAACGTATCTCCCTAGAACGGCCAAAAAATCCGGAACACGGCTGCCTCGCCACAAATGCAGCCATGATCCTCGCCAAAGAACTCAAAAAAAATCCTCGCGAAATCGCTCAAGAAATCTCACGCCTACTCTCCTCTTGGGATGAAATACACAATACAGATATCGCAGGACCAGGATTCATCAATGTACATATGACCAACAGCTTTTGGCATTCCGTCATCCATATCATCCTAAAAGAAAAAAATAACTACGGGAAACAACCCACTCATAACAAAACAATAAATGTCGAGTACATATCCGCAAATCCCACAGGACCTCTCCATGTCGCCCACGCCAGAGGCGCCGTCATTGGCGACGTCATCGCAAACCTCTTCTCTTGGAGCGGCTACCAAGTCTCTCGCGAATTCTACGTCAATGATGCCGGGGCTCAGATCAACATATTCGCACAATCCGCTTTCCTACGCTACAAAGAAGCCCTCGGGATCAATATCTCCATTCCCGATGACCACTACCCAGGAGAATACCTCATCGATGTCGGACAAGAACTCAAAGAAACTTACAGCGATAGCCTCCTCTCCCTCACAGAACAAGACGCCCTTCAAAAAGTAAAAGACTTCGCTCTCAAATCCATGATCGCACTCATAAAAAAAGACCTCGAAGATCTCGGAATCTCGCAAAATTTCGTCTACGAAAGCACCGTCATCAACGCCCCTCTCAAATCATACATCGACACGCTACACAAAAAAAAGCTTATCTACGACGGCTACCTCGAGCCCCCTAAAGGACAAGTAGACCCCTCATGGAAATCAAAAAAATTACGCATCTTCGCATCCACTAAGTTCGGAGATGACGTCGATAGACCCCTTTTCAAAGACGACCATACACCCACCTACTTCGGAAATGACCTCCTCTACCACGCACACAAAATCTCTCGCGGATACGACCAACTTATCAATGTACTCGGAGCAGACCACGGCGGATACGTCAAACGATTGCAAGCCGTCGTCGAGGCTCTAAGCGACGGACGTATTCCATATCCCATCATCATCTGCCAAATCGTAAGACTCTCAAAAGACGGAAAACCTTTCGTCATGTCAAAACGTGCAGGCAGCTTCATCCGACTCTCAGACCTCACACAAATCACAGGACCAGACGCTATACGCTTCTTCATGCTCACAAGAAAAGCCGATGCTCATATCGATTTCAATATCGACATCGTCACACAACAAACTCAAGACAATCCCGTGTTCTACGTGCAATACGCTCACGCCAGATGCTGCTCCATTCTCAGACTCGCCAAAGAACATTACGGCGAAGAATCAATCTCTCCAGAACAACTCTTGCATGCAGACCTCTCCTCACTCTCTCATCACGCAGAAAAAAATATCATACGCCGTATCGCGCTTTTCCCCAACATCGTCAACGCAAGCACCCTCCACATCGAACCCCACAGAATCGCTTTCTACTCTCGAGAACTCGCCGCAGACTTCCACTCCCTGTGGAACCTCGGAAATAGCCAGCATGAACTCCGCTTCATCAATCAAGAAAACGTCCCTCACACCATGGCACGCCTCGCCCTCGTCTTCTCCGTGCGTCAAACTCTCGCCAATTCACTCCACATCCTCGGAATCTCTCCCCTCTCTTCCCTCTAAAAATATCCTCAAAATTCATAAAATCAATTGCAAAATTAATAAGAATCAGAAATGATATTCAAAGCGGACGCTCCCAAACCCTCAACCCTCAAGTCCTTATGCCTCAAATCATCTCTACCGCCTCAAATCATCTCCACCCAAGCAGAACAAAAATACCCAACCACACGCTCTCTCACCCAGAAAAATAGGACCCTCACATCATGAGCTTTGATACAGATCAAGACAACTTTCGACGCATCATCAATGACCTCGATGATGAACGTATTCCAAACCAAACCTCCATCGGCAGAATCGTTACCGCCATGATCGCATTCTTTGCCGTCATGTCCTTCATCTTCATCCTATGGTACGCCTACACAGAAGGAAAAAGACAAGGACTCGCCAACATAAAAGGCAACCAACTTTCTCCCAACGTACAAACGCAAAACAACGTCCCTCCCACCTACAGCGTCCCCTCTTCGCAGAAAAATCAAACCGCAAGTCAAGAACAAAATATAAACGCCCTTTCCGCTCAGAATAACCTTTCCCAAAACTCCTTGTCCTCTTCCGAGAGAAGACTACCAGAAGACCCTACTCAGCCCATCGCTCTTTCCGATCCCAATAACTACAAAAAAACTTCCTCCGTACCCCCTCCTCCTTCTCTGACATCAGAACCCCAAAACTCCGAAATATTGATCGCAGGACAAAAACCTTCAACAACCCTCACCACAGAAAAAATTGATACTATCTCCGTCTCGACATCGGCTTCCCAAAGTTCCATCTTTTCTTCAGAAAGTAACAACACTCCTTCCAAAACCACACCTTCCCAAACCACACCTTCCCAAACCACCCCGGCCAAAACCGCCACCCTACTTCCTGATAACCAGTCCTCAGAATACGGCTACATCCTCGGGGCTAGCTTCATCGATCAATGGCGGATACAGCTTGCTTCGCTCCGTTCCCAAGAAAGCGTCAACTTATTTTGGAATGACAGAAAAACAACATTTCCCGGACTCTTAGGCGGACTTAAGCTTCAAATAGAAAAAATATCCATAAGCGGACGCGGCGATTTCTTCCGCGTAAAAGCCGGACCCTTCCTAAGCCGTGCAGAAGCATCCCGAGTCTGCGACAGCCTCAAAGTAAAAAATATAGATTGCCTTATCGTAAGACCCTCATAATAAACCTTTTCACCAACACCCTTGCTCCCCAACCTTCTGTTGGTGGGAGTGTTCCTTCTTTCCATGTCCCAACCTTCCGTTGGCGGGAATGTCCCTTTTTTCCATGTCTCAAGTCTTTCGTTGGCGGGAGTGTCCTTTCTTTCCACGTCTCAATTCTTGTGTTGGTGGGAATGTCCCCTCTTTCCACCTCTCAAGCCTTCCATTAAAACATCGTCCCTCTATCCCGACGCTTAATCAATGAATACCACACAAAAACACCACGAAAATCCTGAAAGTTCCTGGGATCAGCCCTTTTGGCGTCCGCACCACACACAACCCCCTCAACTGGAAATCACTCTTGACGCCTTTGAAGGCCCCCTCTCACTCCTTCTCCACCTCGCTCAAGAACAACGCATCGACCTCACACTCCTCTCCCTACGAGACATCGTCGATCAATACCTCGCTTTTATCAAAAAAACGCCCAACCTCGAACATTGTGCCCAGCACCTCCGTATGGCAGCATACCTTACTTGGCTCAAATCTCGACGCCTCCTCCCCAATCCTCAAGAAGATGAAGAGGATTGCCTCTCGCCAGAAGAAGAAGAATTACAACTCCTCCAAAGACTTCAACATCTGAAAACTATACGCGAAGCCGCAAACCTCATCATGGCACAACCCCGAGTCGGACATAGCGTATGGAATCGCAATCCCTCCCCCTCCTCAATTCCCCAACAAAAACACAAAACTCCAGACCTCACCTCCCTCCTCTCTGCATACGGCCGCGTCCTTTCACGAAAAACCAATATCCCCCTGAAAATCATCGCATCAAAACTCTACAATACCCATCGACTCCTTCCTCTCATCAGAAACAAACTTTTCGCTCAAAAAAAACCTCAATGGATGCCCCTCTCCCAACTCATACCCTCTCCCCAACCCCAAGAAAAAAATCTCCACCGACGCTCCGCCATTAGTGCCACCTTCCTCGCTGTCCTCACACTCCTCAATCAAGGCGAAGCCGACGCCAAACAATCCTCCATACTCGCCCCGCTCTACATAATCGCAAAAACAACAAAAAAATCATCATGACCGAAAACAACAACACCCAAGACGAATGGCGTATCATCGAAGCCGTACTCTTTCAATCCTCAGAACCCCTCCACGAAAACCACCTCAGAACCTATCTGGAAAATCCAGCAAATCTCAAAAATATACTCTCCCGTATGCAAACCTTCTATCAACATAGAGGAGTCCAACTCAGACGCGCAGGAAAACTCTGGAGCTTCATCACCGCTCCAGACCTCAAAAAACAAATCCAAAAAATAACAAACACAAAAAATCTACAAAAAAAAGAAAGCCAAGCACTCACAGAAA
>CAKMZR010000130.1 GCA_929200455.1 uncultured Alphaproteobacteria bacterium
CCACCTCTACACTTGGTATTCCGCTATCCTCTCACGAACTCTAGATAATCAGTATCAAAGGCAGTTCCCGAGTTGAGCTCGGGGATTTCACCTCTGACTTGACCATCCGCCTACACGCCCTTTACGCCCAGTGATTCCGAACAACGCTTGCACCCTTCGTATTACCGCGGCTGCTGGCACGAAGTTAGCCGGTGCTTCTTGTGTAGGTACCGTCATCATCTTCCCTACTGAAAGAGCTTTACAACCCGAGGGCCTTCTTCACTCACGCGACGTGGCTGCATCAGAGTTTCCTCCATTGTGCAAGATTCCCCACTGCTGCCTCCCGTAGGAGTCTGGACCGTGTCTCAGTTCCAGTGTGGCTGATCATCCTCTCAGACCAACTACGGATCGTAGACTTGGTAGGCCGTTACCCTACCAACTATCTAATCCGACGCGGGCTCATCTCCGAGCGGCCGAAGCCTTTCTCCCTTAGGACGTACGAGGCATTACCCATCGTTTCCAATGGCTATTCCTCGCTCAGAGGTAGATTCCCACGTGTTACTCACCCGTGCGCCGCTTTCCATGGACCGAAATCCATTTCTCGCTCGACTTGCATGTGTTAGGCCCGCCGCCAGCGTTCGTTCTGAGCCAGGATCAAACTCTCAAATTGAATTTCGCCGTCCATCTTCCAAAGGAGGAAAATAAACAGCCGCTTGACCTCAGCTTACAATCGCTTATTCAAAGACTGGTTTTAGTCTATTGACTTGAGCCAGAGATACGAATAAGCATCGCAAACCGAAGTCCGCACTTGTTCGAAGATGAACACACTTTCGTCCGTCGTACTCGCGTACAACAGAATCATGTGCTGCCTACGTATCTCTTCCGTGTATTATTAAACCATGTTAAGCTACAAACACGCTCAAGGGTTGTCCGCTTCCGTTTCCCTTCCCCACTTCCCCGAAAGATAACAAAAACTTACAGTCAACTTCGCTTGGGCGTGGCTCTTGTATAACCCCTTCTCCTCTCTTAGGTCAAGGTCTTTCTTTTCTTTTTCTCCCTTTTTTTTCTCTCTCAGAAACTTACCATGCAAAACCCCAAAAAACCGCTCCTCTCAAACCATCTCAATACGGAAAACTCTTCCCTCATCCTCCTCATGCATCGCGAAGAATTCGATCACTTCGCCCCAATCATCCTCAAAATCAACGACTCACTACACCTCAAGCACTGCTCTTCCCTCAACGAGATTCGACACGCCCTCCTCTCACCCTCCTCAGAAACCAAAAATACACGGCTCATCGCTTTTTGCACCCACGTCATCGTCCCCAAAGACTGCCTCCTCTCCCTCAAGGGAAACGCCTACAACCTCCACCCAGGACCCCCGGAATATCCCGGAATTCATCCTCAAGCTTTCGCACTCCACCACAAAAAAACTTCCTTCGGCGTCACCCTGCACCATATGACACTCCCCACCGATTCAGGACACATCATCGATTCCCACTCATTCCCCATTCCCCCAAACTGCACACGCAAAGAACTCGGACGAATCTCCTACATCGCCGCCGCCTCCCTCTTCACCCAATACCTCAAACCCTTCTCGCACGTCCACACACCCCTCGCTCCCAACGGTCAACAATGGGGCTCCAAACACTACACACAAAAAGACCTCACCGCCCTACCCCCGCATCTCCTCGGGAAACCCTCACAATCTCAATAAGTACAAAAAAACCACGCCCTTTATCCTCATCACCACACCCAAAAAACCCTTGACCCTGGTAGTATGCCAATAAAGGCAGGGACATCCAGGGCCGTACAATGTAATTATAGGCATGGAATGACTGTAATGTCAATGTTTTTGTATCGTACTCAGCAAAAGTTGCAATGCCCTGTAAAGTTTTATAGTGTCCAATTTTATCGTTTCCTCGTGAGAAAAAATATGTCCTCATACCATTACACCGAAAAAAATATTAAATCTCTAGAAATATCTATCTCTCCTGAACGACTAAGCACCTACCTCAGACATACCAACAACCACAAAGAAAAAGCTCTCAAACTCTACCTGCAAAATACCACCATCAGTGCCGATTTCTATATACTCCTCCAGCATATCGAAATCACCCTAAGAAATGCCCTCCATAACATGCTCAAAGACCACTTCTCACAAGAAAATTGGTATGAATGCAAAAAATGCTCACTCGCAGAATCTGAATCCAAATTAATAGAAAAAGCCCGCAAACGCGTGGGAGAAAGACACGAATACATCAAAACACCTCACGTAATCGCAGAACTCTCTTTCGGCTTTTGGGTCTCTTTGCTCGCAAAAAAATATCATCAGAACTTATGGATACCCGCACTACACAAAAGCTTTCCCCATGCCGTACTAGAAAGAAAAAATATATACAAACACCTTGAACATCTCAGAAATTTGAGAAACCGAATCGCCCATCATGAACCCATCTTCATGAGAAACCTAGGAAAAGACTATGAAGACATCTCCATCGCCTTAAAATGGCTCGCCCCCGACATGGCAGCTTGGATAAAAACACATAAACCCATCCCAGACCTCACCCCCATCTCAGAACTCATCAAAAAATAAAAAAACCCCCGTGACCCTGGTAGTATGCCAATAAAGGCAGGGACATCCAGGGCCGTACAGCATTATTGTACACCTAAAATGACTGTAATGTCAATAATTCTGTGCCACCCTAGCCCTCTCCGCAAGCCTCCTTGTGCTCCTTCGCCAAACGCGAATAGTGCCTGTACGACCACTCAAAATGTGATAACTCCTCATCCTTCACTCGCCTCATAAACTTCGCAGGACTGCCTGCCCACAACTCACCAGACGGAACCACCTTACCATACGTCAACATCGCTCCCGCCGCCAACATACCATGCGACTCCACCTTCGCACCATCCAACACTATCGCTCCCATGCCCACAAAAGAATCATCCTCCAGCGTACAATCATGCAATAACGCCTTGTGTCCCACCGTAATCCTATCCCCTATATGAGTCCCCTGACCCCCATGAGTCTCATGAATCACCACTCCCTCCTGTATGTTCGTCTGCGAACCTATCCTCACCACATGAACATCTCCCCTTATCGTCACATTGTACCACACACCCGAATCGGAACCTATCTCTACATCCCCCACAACCACACTGCCAGGGGCCAAAAAGACACTCTCGTCAATCTTCGGCCACACGCCACCATAAGGCAATAACACACTCTTCATCATACTCCTCCTACACAATACCTCAAAACAGCCTTTTGACCGTGAAGACGATTCTCCGCCTCGTCCCACACCACAGAATTCACTCCGTCCGCCACTTCAGGCGTCACCTCCTCTCCTCGATACATCGGCAAACAATGCATGAAAATCGCTCCCTCCTTCGCATAACCCATCACACGCTCATCAACCCTATAAGAACCATAAAACTCCCGTACATCCTTCCTCTCCTCCTCCGTCTTGTCCTTATCCGCCATCGATATCCATGTGTCCGTCACCACCACATCCGCTCCCCTCGCTCCCGCCTCCACATCATGCTCTATCCGCACATCAGAACCCAATTCTCCAGCCCTCCTCAACAAATCCTCCTCCCCCTCACAACCCTCAGGGCACACAACCCTCAGCGAAAATCCACACAGTCCAGACGCATCCACCCACGTCTTCGTCATGTTGTTAATATCTCCAAACCATGCACACTCCAAACCCTCCAAACGACCCAGCTGCTCCTTACACGTCATCATATCCGCCAATAACTGACACGGGTGACTCTCTACCGTCATCGCATTCACAAGCGGAACATCCGAACTCTCAGACCACTCCAGCAAGTCCTCATGACTGTTCGTCCGCAAAACCACCGCGTCCACATAACGCGACATCACGCGAGCCGTGTCAGACAACGACTCTCCCTTCTTCAACTGCAAATCACGCTCGCTCAACATCAACACATTCCCACCAAGTGACGTCACCGCCACGTGAAAACTTATCCGAGTCCGCGTCGACTCCTGCATAAAAATACAAGCCACCGTCTTCCCACGCAAAGGCAAATCACCCCCCATCTCCCCCCCCTTCAGACGCAGTCCATCCTCAATAAGACCCAAAAAAATATCCCTACCCACTTCCCTCAAATCCAAAAAATCCCTCCTCGTCATCCCTACACAACCTCCTCCAAAATATCTACCGCGCGATCCACCTCCTCACGTCCCACCACAAACGGCGGAAGAAGCCGTATCACAGGACCTCCCGTAGGAATCACCAACAAACCCCTCTCTGCAAGCCTTCTCGTCATATCCATCGGATCACGCGTCACCACAAGACCCTGCATCAAGCCCAATCCCCGCTGCTCCTTGTAAAATCCAGAACGCCTCGTCACCAAACCCTCCAGCTTCTCCTTCAAATACGCACCCGTTTCCGCTATGTGTACCAAAAAATCAGGCTGCGATATTACATCCACCGTCACACTCGCAACCGCCATCGCCAAAGGATTGCCTCCAAAAGTCGTACCATGACGCCCCACAGAAAATCCTTTCGACACTTCCTTCCTCGCCAAAACCGCTCCCACAGGAAATCCGGAACCCAACCCCTTCGCAACCATCATAATATCAGGCTCTACACCCGTGTCCTCATATGCCCACAGACGACCCGTCCTCCCCATACCACACTGAACCTCGTCAAATATAAGAAGAAAACCATGCGTGTCCGCTAACGACCGCAAATGTCGCAAAAACTCTTTCTTCACCACATTCACCCCTCCTTCTCCCTGCACAGGCTCCACAATCACTGCTGCCGTCTTCTCGCTTATCGCTCCACTCAAAGCCTCCTCATCATACAAAGGCACCGACACACTCCCCTCAGGAACAGGACCAAATCCTATACGCTTCCCCTCGCTCATCGTAAATAAAGCTCCGCTCGACCTCCCGTGAAATCCTCCCTCAAACGAGATCACATGATGTCTATCCTCGTCCCCCCTCGCATAATGGTAACCCCTCGCCAACTTCACCGCTCCCTCAAACGCCTCAAGCCCGGAATTGCAAAAAAAGACCTTGTCCGCAAAGGACAACTTCACCAACTTCTCCGCAAGACGCGCCCTCTCAGAATAACCGTAAAAATTCGACGTGTGCCATATCTTACGTGCCTCCTCAAATAACGTATGCACAAGAACAGGATACGCATGACCAAGCGACGTCACCGCTATTC
>CAKMZR010000131.1 GCA_929200455.1 uncultured Alphaproteobacteria bacterium
CTTTGGTTGTCTTACCCTGACTCAAGAAGACTTTCTTGAGCTCCTCCATCAAGCCCTTGAGCTTCACGGTGATGAGCCTTCTTTGTTCATGCGTAATTATCATGAAGACGAACTTGAAGAAGCCGCCATAGCCAAATCTTTAGGGTAGCAATGGCCACTTCCTGCGAGTCACCCAAAACGGCTCAACCTTAACAAGGACTCCGCAACGGCTTCTCAAAAACCCGCACGAGAACAACCTCGGAGAAAACCTCAGGGAACAACCTGCGTCAGGGAATAACCTCAGGGAAACCTTGCATCAGGGAAGAACAGAGGGAATGGCAAAACCGCCAGCCTACGAGACCACCTGGTTACGGAAGCTTTTTCTCACCGTCTTGAAGAGTCTGCACATTGTTCTCTTGACGGAACTGAGATTCCAAATACTGAACCAACGACTCAGAAGGAATCCGCGCTATCGCTTGACCACTGTTGGAAGAAATCTCAAGAACAACACGACCGGAACGCTCCGAATCAAAGGCCACACGCGTGCTCACGCCAATGGTCAGCTCTTTAAGACTCGGAATACCACGAGTCTCACTGCCCGATTGCTGACGACGAAAGGCATCATCGCCTCGCACGTTCGACTCTTGGCTTTGAGTCGTAGCCGCAATAACCGAATCAGGGGCGTTGTTAATACCAATAGAAGGCAATGCTCCCGCTTGCTGAGGGGAATTTGTTTGCGCCTGTTGGGGAATAGCCGTTTGTAAGGGATTGCCTGCAATCTCTACCATGATAAGTCTCCTTTGCTTTCTGCTCAGAGTTTACGTTTTGACATCCAGACCCCAGAAACCCCGCCCAGTGCCTGCTTATAGTACGAATTTTTCCGTACATCCTACCCAACCCTAAACCCATTCTAGAAAGAAAAAAGAAAAATGTCAACTGATTTTTGCTTCTTCTGCTCTTCTCTCTGACCTCACCTCAAACCCCACCTCAAGTCATAGACTTCTTCCAACGCAACAAACCTTCCGACAAATCCCTCTTCAAATCTTCACAATCCTCGAGCCCTATATGCACACGCACAAGCGTCGTCTCTTCCTCGCCAGAAACCTCAGGAAATCCCATCACACCCCGATAATTCCTCGCCTGATCTTGGGGCAAGATCAAACTCTCAAAACTTCCCCAACTAAAACCCATGCCAAAAAGTTCCATGTGATCCACAAAGGAAGCCAAACCCTCTCGACTCCGACCCTTCAACAGAACACCCATCAAGCCACTCCCTCCCTCATAACGAGACTTCCACACCCCATAACCCTCGTCGCTCTCAAGACCTGGATACAACACCTTCGCCACCATAGACTCACGCTCTAACCACGAGGCCATCTCCCTTGCCGATTCGTCATGACGCCTCATACGGGCAGAAAGGGTACGTGCTCCACGCAAAACCAACCACGCCGCATCCGGAGATGTCGAAACCGCCGACACATCCTCCACATAACGCAAACTGTCCATCACCTCCCCCTTCTTCACACTCACAACACCCATCATCACATCCGCATGACCACCACAATACTTACTCGCAGACTGTATCGCCACATCCACTCCCTCACACAAAGGCCTGTAAAAATATCCCGCAGACCACGTGTGATCCAATACACTCACAACACCATTCTCCCTGCACAATTCCGCCAACCGCGTCGCATCCGCCATCTCAAATGTCGAACTCCCAGGAACCTCCATAAACAATACATCCACATCCCCTCGCAAACGTGCAGACACATCCTCCACATCGCGACAATCCACATAAGTCACCTTAACACCCCTAGGACGAAGAATCTTCTCGCATATCTTCTTCGTAGGAAGATACACATTGTCCGCCACCAAAATCTCCCTCCCAGACTTGCTCAAATTCTGCAACACAAAAAGTATCGCCTCCATACCAGAACCCGTCAACCAAACCTCGTCCGCTCCCTCGTAACCCTTCAGCCAATCCCTCAACGCAAAATTGCTCTGAGTCCCACTCCTCCCATAACGCAAACGCGAACCGTCAGAGGCCTCCAATGCCTCCAAATTGTCAAACAAAATTGTCGAGGCACGAACCACAGGCACATTCACAGCGTGACACGTCATCCCCTCATCACGACCCCCATGTGCACAATAGGTCTCACGCTTATAACCCTCACCACTCCAACCCAAACCATAACGATCTTTATCCTCCAACATCTCTTTTCCTCTCTTCTCACAACCCGTTCTCGCAAAAATTTCTTCTCTCCACCCACAACTCCCTTTGAGTCTTGCTCAAAAACCCTTTATTCTACCCACGTGTACCCTTCCTTCTCTATGTACCTGAGACCTTCATAGGCAGAGCATAAATCCCCCGGGGGCTTGGCGGAATTGGTAGACGCGCTGGACTTAAAATCCAGTGACTTATGTCGTGCGGGTTCGATTCCCGCAGCCCCTACCAACTTCTCCCTTTACGCACACACACGCCACAAGCACCTCTTCCTCTCAGACAAACGCCACCAACGCCTCCACCTCCACAGAAACACCCAAGGGCAGGGCAGACACACCAACCGCAGCCCGAGCATGACGACCCTTCTCAGCAAAAACATCCACCATCAGATCAGACGCTCCGTTCACCACACGAGGATGAGCCGTAAATTCAGGCGTACTCGCCACAAAACCTCCCAAACGCACCACACGCTGTACCCGGTCCAAATCACCATCCAACGCACGCTTCACTTGTGCCAGTATGTTCACTCCACATAACTTCGCAGCCTCATATCCCTCCTCCTCACTCACACCATCTCCCAGTCTGCCCTTGTACATCATCTCTCCCCCCTCCACAGGAAGCTGTCCCGACACAAAAATAAGACCGCCGCTCACCACATAAGGCACATAGTTCGCCGCAGGAGACGAAGCCTCCGGAATCTCAAGTCCTAGTGCTTTCAAACGTTCCTCTACTCTCTCTGACATCTCTTTCTCCTTTTCTCTATACCTCCCCGTCTCTATTCCCTCCCCGTCACAAATCATCTCAGACTTGCCTTCCGCCTTTATATAACCCCTAAATCATTCCCTCTTCAACCCACAATGAAGAAATACCCCACAAATCACCCTCCTCCTCAGACGGCGTCGCAGGACGTCCACGCTCAATCACAAAATCATGACGCTTCTCTCCCGCCAAAGGATTGCTCACCAGAAGAGTCAAATGCATCTCTCGAGGCAACGAAGAAAAGGCCGTCGACACATCCACAGACGCCTTCACCTTCACCTTCCGATCCCCCTCATCATACTCAAACAAATGCCCATAAGAACCCAAAATCTTATAGTCAAGATCCAAACCACCCGCAGAAGCCCTTATGTCCCAAGAACCCGTCTCCCCGTCCTTCCACGTCACACGAACAGGCGAAACATCAAAACTCACCTCGTTCACATCCAACCACTCCACCCGTAAACCCTCCACGCCCTTCGTCACATAACTTCCACCACTCTTTTGCAACATGTCCACCTTCAACTTCAACGCATCAGCCTTGCTTATAGGGCCCGTATGACTAAAACCCCAAAATAATGTACGTCCGCCCTCCACAATGCTCGGCAACTCATCCACCACCGTTCCCTGACTAAACACCTCACTCGGCGTACCTCCCGTGTACGAAAAATCACGCACAAACGCTCCGCTCTTCCGAGACAACGAAAACTTCCAAGACCAATCATCCGAATCCCCTATCACCACATCCCGACCAAAACTCAAAAATAAACCATAGTCGTTCGCACTCGTGTTCCGTATATACGCAGACACCACCTGAAAACTGCTGTCCGCAACCACATCAGACAAATCCAATCCCTGCAGACTCGCCACATCCCCCAAGTCAAGACGCAAAGCCAAGTCTTTGCCACTCTTATCCTGAATCGTACCCCCAGTGCTTATGCTCCCCTCCATCTTTATCTCCACATCCGCCACATAAGGCTTCTCTCCCGCCACCGTCGTTAACTGACTGTGGAAATGACCCCGTCCCTCCTTGTCTATGTAAATCTTCACAAAGCCACCCTCCTCCTTCACTTGAACATAACTCGCAAAATTCGCCTTGTAACCCCCGGAACCCTGCTGAGGCAACAACAAATAATTCGTCAAGTCGATTTTGTCTCCCACAGAAAAGGTCTCGTCCTTAATGTCCAACCTTATCGGACCCCCACGCTCAAACTTCACCACATCAAGACCCTCACCCAACAACACCTCCACATAACCATCCGTCGATTGAAGAGCCCTCAAAACCTCCTCACCCCCGCCACTACGCTCCCACACCAAAGACGAAACCACCACCGTATCATCTCCACGACCCCCCTCTATCACATCACCGCCACCCCCCGATATCAACAGATCATCACCCCGTCCTCCCCATATCTTGTCCGCTCCAAGACCTCCCCACACCGTGTCCGCACCAGAACCTCCATAAACATCATCACTCCCGTCGCCCACCACAATCGAATCAGAACCGGAACCCCCGTAAATCCTGTTGTTCAACGAAACCACACTGCTCGAACCCAAATAACCCGTCCCAAAAACATCATCACCGTCAAACAACAAATAACGCGGGGCCCCCGTCCTCTCAACCGGCAATTCCAACGTCAAAATCCTATCTCCAACACCCGTTCCCAAACTATAACCCGTAGGCATAGTCGGCAACTTCAAAGAAAGCGTACCATAAGTCTCCAAAACACCCCCGCCTCCCGCCACACCTTGAACCGCCTTCACAGACAAAAGATAATCTTCCCTCACAGACTCAACCGTGTCCACAGCATCAAAAACAATCTTATAACCCGTACCCACCTTCTCCAGCCTAAACAGATCCTTATCCAATCCTTGAATCTCCATCGTCAAATTGTTCGGATCCGGCGACGCAAACAAAAGATCAGAAAGCGTCACACGCGCCTCTATCTCCCGCGTCTCCAGCCTGTTCAAGTTGTCCTTGTCCGGCAATGCCGTCACCAAACTCAAAGAAAGGGTCGCATACACCAATACATCCGGCAAAAGAATGTCTACGCCCAAAGACGGTACCAACAAATCAGGAGTCAAAACCCCTCCCGCTTGATCCCCCACATAAAACTCTATCACCAGATCCACCAACTCATCCCGCGTCGAACCGTCCCCTTGAAGATTAATCTCTATCTTCGTCGGAACATTGCCCAA
>CAKMZR010000132.1 GCA_929200455.1 uncultured Alphaproteobacteria bacterium
GCGTCCTCTTACCAAGAGAGCCGAGAGGGGCAGGCAAGCACCCCTTGCATTGCATTGGGAGGGGCGTCCTCTTACCAAGAGAGCCAAGCAGGGTTAGACAAGCACCTAGGGAAAATTTTGCCTAGATGGGCATACGCAAGATTTCTTGGTATGCGGCGATGACTTTATCACGCACGGTCACAAGGGTTTGCAGGCTTGCTTCTGCGGATGCGACAGCGGTGATGACTTCTGTGACATTGGCTTCCCCTGTAATAGAGTCAGTCGCGACTCGTTCTGCCTTTGCGTTGGTTTGTATGACGTTTTGTGTGTAGCTGCGTATGGTATTGAGGAAGTCGCTCTTGACCTGTTCTCTATCATTGACTTGGGTTGGGTCTGCATTTTGGATGACGCGGGTAGCCTTCTCGACTTTACCGGCGTTGGTTTGGTAGATAGCGGCGGCCTGTGAAGGATTGATAATCATGGTTTGGTGTCTTTATATTTGGGTTTGAAGGAAGGGGTGAAGGTTAGCGGGGGTTTTGGCAAGAGGTGTAGGAACGAGGAAGAAAGGGCGTGGTGAGAGTATACAGGGATCAGCGTAGGATTTCAAGGGAACGTGCGAGCATGGATCGTGCTATTTGGATGGCGGAGATATTGGCTTCGTAGCTACGGTTGGCTTCGCGCATATCCATCATTTCGACGAGCGAGTTGACGTTGGGCATTTTGACGTACCCATTTTCGTCGGCACTGGGATGAGAGGGATTGTACTCTAGGGGGAAGGCGGTATTGTCATCGACGATGTCTCTGACTTGGACACGTTTGATATTGAGTTCGCGGTCGAGAACATTTTGGAATGTGAGGACGCGTCTTTTGTAAGGGTCACCACCTGGGAGTTCGGAAGTGGACTCTGCGTTTGCGAGATTTTCTGAGATGAGTCTCATGCGTTGTCCCTGGCTACGGAGAGCGGAAGCACTGATGTGTAGACTTGAAACGAGGTCATCTGCCATGAGTTTTATCCTTTTTTATGAAGTGGTTTTGTTGGAATTACCGTCCGCTTTTTCCGAGAGCGACGCGATAGAGTTCGAGATATTTTCGTGTGACTTTGACGGCGAGGTCGTGACTATGTCCGATGGAGTTCATTTTGATGGTTTGTTCTTCGAGGACGACGGAGTTTCCGTTTGCGGAAGTTTCGTAGGGATTGTTTTCTTGTACGACGCGATAATCGTTAGCAGATTTTGAGCTTTGGACGTGTCTATTGCTTGTTCTTTCGAGTGCGAGATGTCCGGTTTGATTTCTGAGAGTCGACTTGAAGTCGAGGGGTTGTAGTTCTTGTGCTTTGTAGTTGGGCGTGTCGCTGTTGGCGATATTTTGGTTGACGACGCGTTGAGACTGGGAGAGCCATCTCATTTTTTCTTTGAGCATACCGAAGAAGGGGATGTCGTTAATCATGGTTTTTTGTTTCCTTACGTAGAGAGTTTGACCTGCGGGTGTCTCGTGTGGGGTGTTGTGAGATTGCTGATTTGAGGGTAAAGCGATTCGGCTTTTTTTCTTTGAGGTTTTGGTAAAAATTTCTGGTTGTCTATGGGTGAAGAAGCAATTAGTGTGCCAATATGCGGTATATTTGGGGGAGGGGGAGAGGAGTATAGAGTATGGAATTCTTGAGAGTAGGGTGTTGGCATTTGAGGAAAAGGGGTGTATAAGGGCGATGGTCTCATGATAGGGGTGGTTTTGGAGTAAATGAGGATAGGCTTGAAGAGCGATTAAGAGTGCAACCTAAGAGAAGAATGAGAGAAAGATGAGTGAAGATACGAAGATAGTTTATGAGTCGAGGGATTCTGGGGGTAAGAGTGCGTTGAGTGAACTTCGGAATACGGGTATGGTTCCTGGAGTGGTGTATGGGGGTTCTGAGGAGCCTTTTTTGTTGAGTGTGGACAATAGGGATATATTGCGTCATATGAAGCAGGGTTCATTTTTCTCGACGATTTACGAGTTGGAGTCGAAGGGATCAGGAGGCAAGGGCGTTCGTGTATTGCCGCGAGATGTACAGATGCATCCGTTGAAGGATTCTCCGTGGCATGTAGATTTTCTTCGTGTGAGTGATCAGACGATTCTTCGTGTGAATGTGCCGGTACATTTTGTGAATCAGGAGGAATGTCCTGGATTGAAGGCGGGTGGAATATTGAATGTGGTTCGTCACGAGGTGGAGTTGGTGGGAAAGTTGGGTCAGATGTTGTCTGTATTGGAGATAGACTTGTCTGGCAGTGAGTTGGGGGATGCGTTGAAGATAAGCAAGGTGACGTTGCCTAAGGGTGTGAAGCCGACGATAACGAATCGTGACTTTACGATAGCGAACATAGCGGTACCGAAGCTGAAAGAGGCGACGGCGGAAGTTGAGGTTGATGAGGAAGAGGAAGAGGAGGAATAGTTTTTGGGGTCGGTTGAGGGATGATATTGTGAGTAGCGGTGGATCTGTGAAGATAGGGCTGGTGGTGGGATTGGGGAATCCTGGGAAGCGTTACGGTGGGACTCGACACAATGCGGGTTTTGCGGTTCTTGATAGGGTGTTGGATGTTTGTGGTGTGGGAGATGTTTGGAGTGAGAAGGGGGATGGAGATCATTCGCGTATTACGGTGGGAGGTCGTGAGGTGAATTTGTTGAAGCCGACGACGATGATGAACAATTCTGGAGTGGCGGTGGGTCGTGCGTGTCGTTATTCTGGAGTATTGCCGCATGAGGTTTTGGTGGTGCACGATGATATAGATATTTTGTTGGGTGATGTGAGGGTGAAGGAGGGAGGGGGAGACGGAGGTCACAACGGATTGAAGAGTATAGATTGTGCGATTGGCAAGGGTTATAGGCGATTGCGTTGTGGAGTGGGTCGTCCTTTGGGTCGAGGAGAGGGAGATGTTGCACATTATGTGTTGTCGCGTTTTTCGCGAGATGAGTTGAAGATTTGGGAGGAAGAATTGGAAAAGATAGCGAAGAGTTTTTCTTTATTTATGGGGGACTTGTTGGAGGCGAAGAAGGTTTGGGGTCGTGTACGAGAAGGGAGTTTTTGATGGGTTTTACATGTGGGATAGTGGGATTGCCGAATGTGGGGAAGTCGACGTTGTTTAATGCGTTGACGATGAGTACTTCGGCACAAGCGATGAATTTTCCGTTTTGCACGATAGATCCGAATGTGGGCAAGGCGTTGGTTCCGGACGAGCGTTTGAGGGTTTTGGGGGAGATGGCGGGTTCTGCGAAGGTGATTCCGAGTGCGATAGATTTTGTGGACATAGCGGGATTGGTGAAGGGAGCGTCGCAAGGTGAGGGATTGGGGAATAGGTTTTTGGGACATATAAGGGAGGTGGACGCGATCGTGCATGTGGTGAGGTGTTTTGAGGATGATGAGGTGACTCATGTGAGCGGTAGGATTTCGCCATTGGATGACGTGGAAGTGGTGATGACGGAGTTGGTATTGTCGGACTTGGAGAGTGTGGAGAAGCGTTATCAAGCGGCGAGCAAGCGTGTGCGTAGTGGAGAGAAGGATGCGATAAAGCTGGTGGACTTGTTGGGGAAGGTAAAGGAGGTTTTGGAGCGGGGAGATTTTGCGTACAAGACGGAGGGGGTGGAAGAGAAGGAGATGCGAAGTTTGGGACTTTTGACGAGCAAGCCTGTATTGTATGTGGCGAATGTGGACGAGGATTCTTTTTTGGAGGGCAACAAGTGGAGTGAGGATTTAGGCAAGCGAGCAGAAGAGGAGGGGAGTGAATTGATTCGCGTGAGTGTGGGACTGGAGGCGGAGATGTCGTTATTGGAGGGTGGCGAGCGAGCAGATTTTATGGAGATGTATGGATTGGAGGATTCTGGTTTGGGGAGGTTGGTACGTTCTGGTTATGAGTTGTTGGGTTTGATGACATTTTTCACGGTGGGTCCGAAGGAGGCGCGTTCTTGGACTATTCGTCGCGGTATGACGGCGAGTGAGTCGGCGGGAGTGATTCACACGGATTTTGAGCGTGGATTTATTTGTGCGGAAACGGTATCGTATGATGATTTTGTGTTGTGTGGAGGGGAGCAGGGAGCGAAAGAGGGAGGGAAGTTGCGTCAGGAGGGTCGAGACTATGAGGTCAAGGATGGGGATGTTATGCATTTTCGATTTAATGTTTAGAGAGAGGAGTTTATGATGGGCGGACCGATAGTGATTGATGGTAAGGGATTGGGGGATGTGATAGATGAGGAGTTGAAAACTTGGGTTGGAGGGGTTGTGGGTGGCGGGGGTCGAGCCCCTGGCTTGTCTGTGGTTCTTGTGGGCAATGATCCTGCAAGTGAGGTGTATGTGCGGAACAAGGTTCGTCGCACGAAGGCGGTGGGCATGGAGAGCAAGGAGTATCGTTTGCCTGATACGACGACGCAGGAGGAGTTATTGGGATTGTTGGATGATTTGAATGGAGATCCTGGAGTGGACGGTATATTGGTTCAGCTTCCTCTTCCTGAGGGTATGGACAGTGAGGTGGTGATTAATGCGATTGATCCTGCGAAGGACGTGGATGGATTTCATTTATTGAATGTGGGTATGTTGGGAACGGGCACGGGAGTTCCGTTGCTTCCGTGTACGCCGAATGGTTGTATGGTGATGTTGAAGCGGACGTTGGCGTCTTTGGGCCGGAAGCTTGAGGGTTCGCGAGCGGTGGTTGTGGGACGTTCGAACATAGTGGGCAAGCCGATGTTTAATTTGCTGCTGAGAGAGGGAGCGACGGTGACGGTTGCACATTCTAAGACGAAGGACATAGAGAGTCTGTGTCGTGAGGCGGATATCTTGGTTGCGGCGGTGGGACGTCCTGAGATGGTGAGGGGGGACTGGGTGAAGGAGGGAGCGGTTGTGATTGATGTGGGTATTAATCGGATAGAGGCTGAGGGTGGAAAGACGCGTCTTGTGGGAGATGTGCACTATGAGGAGGCGTATGCGAAGGCAGCGGCTGTGACTCCTGTACCTGGAGGCGTGGGTCCGATGACGATAGGAATGTTGTTGGTGAATACGGTAAGGAGTTATGCGGGACGAGAAGGCGTTGAGTGCAGGTTGTCTTTTCTTTAGGGTTGGTACTGGTGGGGGTTTTTGAGGAATTGTCGCAAGGCATCCCGCTCTTTTGAGTTGAA
>CAKMZR010000133.1 GCA_929200455.1 uncultured Alphaproteobacteria bacterium
GGTGATGAGCGTGAAGGAACTGGAAAGGGAGTTGGAGGCGTTGGGAGATTTGGGAGCGGAATGGATGGTGTATGGAGAAGCTTCGTATCCGTCTTTGTTGAGGGAGGTATCGGATCCACCGCCTGTTTTGACTCTTTGGGGCCACAACCATCTTTTGCAAAAAGAGATGGTGGGAATAGTGGGAGCACGTTACAGCACGGCGGTTGGGGATAAGTTGGCGTATGGTATGGGTAGAGATTTTTCTGAGGGTGGTTATGTGGTGGTATCTGGTCTTGCACGTGGAATTGATGCGAAGGCACACGAGGGTTCGCTGCAGAAGGGTACGGTGGGGGTGATGGGTTCAGGTTTTCACCATATGTACCCGGAGGAGAACAAGAAGCTATTTGAGCAGATAAAGGATGTGGGTCTTCTTGTGAGCGAGCATTCTCCGTGGGTGGGTGTTCAGGGGAAATTGTTTCCGAGACGGAATAGGATTATAGCGGGATTGTCGCGAGGGGTTGTGGTGATAGAGGGTTCGATAAAGTCTGGTTCTTTGATAACGGCACAGATGGCGTTGGATTATGATCGAGAGGTTTTTGCGGTGCCTGGTTCTCCGTTGGATGGTCGTAGCAAGGGTTGTCATAAGTTGATAAAGGAGGGAGCGCATTTGGTGGAGAGTGCCTTTGATGTGATGGAGGTTTTGAAGGGTTATGAGGGAGGTGTTTTGAAGATGGGTTCTAGGGAGATGACGTTTCGTTTTTCTTTTGGAGATGAAGAGATTCGGGAGGAGGAAGAGGATGTATTGGAACGCTTGAGGGAGGAATTGATGGTTAAGGTATCGTATGTACCTGTATTGGTGGATGACTTAATAGGGGGATTGGTTTATTCTCCGCGGGTGTGCCTGAGTGTACTGGCGGATTTGGAGCTTGCGGGCAAGGTGAGGATAGAGTCTGGTGGTTATGTATTGTTGAATGAGGAAGCAGAGAAATGAAAGAGAAGAAAGACGGACGTCACGAGCAAGCGTTGACGGTATTTGGCTGTCAGTGGGGAGACGAGGGTAAGGGTAAGCTGGTGGATTGGTTGGCGGATAGTTATGACGTGGTGGTGAGGTTTCAGGGGGGACATAATGCGGGACACACGTTGGTGGTGGATGGAAAGACGGTGAAGTTGAATGTGTTGCCGTCGGGAGTGGTGAGGAAGGATTGTGTGAATGTGGTGGGGAATGGTGTGGTTGTGGATCCGTTTGCGTTGGTGGAGGAGATGGGTCGTCTTGAGGATTTGGGTTATGGATTGGATTCTGAGAGGCTGAGGTTGTCGGAACGTGCACATATGATTTTGCCTGTGCATGTGGAATTGGATTGTGCGCGAGAGTTGCAAGCGGAGAAGGGTAAGATAGGCACGACGGGTCGTGGCATAGGTCCGGCGTATGAGGACAAAGTGGGAAGGCGTGGATTTAGGTTGGGAGATTTGCGTGATATTGGGGGTATGAGGGCGGATGTTCGGATGAGGTCATTGTTGTGGCATCACAATGCGTTGCGTGTGTCGTTGGGATTGGCTGAGGTGGGTGAGGATTTTATTTTGGAGGGCTTGGCGGGCATATCTGAGTTGTTGTTGCCGTATGTGGGGGATGTTTCGCGTGAGCTTGGGGCTTGGAGGTCGGGGGGCAAGAGTGTTTTGTTTGAGGGAGCACAAGGAGCGATGTTGGATATGGACTATGGGACGTATCCTTATGTGACGTCTTCGAACACGTTGCCTGGTCAAGTGGCGACGGGTTCTGGTCTTTTTATGGAAGGATATGTTTTGGGCGTGGCGAAGGCGTACACGACGAGGGTAGGTTCAGGACCTATGGTGAGTGATCTTTCGGGTACGGGAGAGGGAATAATGTTGCGGGATCGAGGAGAGGAGTACGGTACGGTGACGGGTCGTGAGCGTAGGTGTGGATGGTTTGATTTGGTACAGATGAGGCACGTGTGTCAGTTGGGAGGGGTGGATGGTTTGGCGTTGACGAAGCTGGACGTGTTGGATGGTTTTGACGAGATTTATGTGTGTGAGGCGTATGAGCATGGGGGAGAGAGGTTTTATGAGATGCCTCTTGATGTGAGGGTTCAGGAGGTAGCGAAGCCTGTATGGAGGAAATTTTCTGGTTGGAAGGGCAAGTCACACGTGGGCGTGCGTAGACGCGAGGACGTGGCGTCAGAGGCGTTATCGTATGTATCGTATCTTGAGGAGGCGTTGGAGGTTTCGATAGAGTTTTTGTCTGTGGGAGCATCGCGTGATGCGACTATTGTGATGAAAGATTTGACTTTCTGAAGATGTGGTGGTGTGAGGGGTTATAGAGGGAAGACTGTGTTTGTGAGGTATGGTCTTGTGGTATGAGGAGTCCTTTTCCGACGAGGATGAGTGCGGTCCGCGTGATGCGTTGTTTTTTGACCTGTTCGCGAATAGATTTTAGGTTTCCGGTAATAATTTGCTGGTCTGGCCATGAGACGCGGTAGAGTACGGCGACGGGACAGTCATCGCCGAGTATGGGCGAGAGATTTTTGACGACGGATGCGAGGTTATTGATGCTGAGGTGTATGGCGAGGGTGGCCCCTGTTTTTGCGAAGTTTTCGAGAGTTTCTTGGTTGGGCATGGAGGTTGAGCGTACGGAGGTTCGTGTGAGGACGACGGATTGTACGACGTTGGGAATGGAGAGTTCTGTGCCGAGGGCTGCTGCTGCTGCTGCGAAAGCGGGTACGCCGGGGATGATGGTGGTTGGGATATTGAGGGCGTGTAGCCGTTCGATTTGTTCGAAGATGGCACCGTAGAGGGAGGGATCTCCTGAGTGCACGCGTGCGACGGCTTGATTGTTTTTGTAAGCGAGAGCGGCTGTATCGATGATGTCATCGAGTACCATGGAAGAGGAATCGATGACGGTGGCGGAGGGTTGAGTCCAAGAGAGTATTTCTTCGCTGACGAGGGATCCTGCATAGAGGACGAGTTGTGCGTTGAGGATGGTATTTTTTCCTCTTACGGTGATGAGGTCAGCGGCACCGGGTCCTGCTCCGACGAAGGAGACGCCGATGAAGGGTTCAGGATTGGACGTCAACGTTCTGTCCATTTACTTTCTGTTGGTGGGATCGGGAATTGACGACGACTCTGCATGGTTTGAGGAGTCTATCAAAGAGGAGGTATCCGGGTTCGACGACGAAAGCGATGACGCCGGGTTCTAGGGTTTGATCTTTTGTTTCGCTCATGGCTTCGTGTTGTTGAGGGTTGAAGGGGTCACCTTTTTGGGGTTTGATGAGGGTGAGGTTATGTTTTTGGAAGATATTTCTTATTTCGGATTCGATCATGGAGAGTCCTTGATGCAGGGCTTTTCCATGGGAGTCTTCTTGTGTCTCCATATCGTCGACAGGTGTGAGTTCAAGTGCACGGGTGAAGTTGTCGACGACGGGAATGAGGTCTTTGATGAGTGCACTATGGGCGTAACGAGCGAATTCTTCTTTTTCTTTTTCGAGACGTCGTCGGCTATTTTCCATTTCAGCGATGGCACGCATGGCTTTGTCTTGCCAATCTTTTGAGGCTGCGAGGGCTTCACTGAGTTCCTGTTGAAGGTCTGCGATGATTTGTTCGTTGTCTGAGTTTTGATTTTCGTAAATTTCTGAGCGTTCTTCTGAGATGTCGTCTTGAGGATTTTTTGGAGATTCTGGAGGGGAAGAGGACATAATTTTTTTCCTTGGATGGAGGGGGAACAGTAAGAAATTTACTATAGGGATAGTTATCAAAAAAAGCGAGATTTGCCAACAAGGAATTTTCTGCAGGTGGAAGGAGAAAAAGGGTTTTGTGAGGAGATTCTAGGTGACAAGATGTGATATCTTGATTAGCGTAAGGGGTTTGATGAGTATAGAGAGGTCATTTATTTTTTATGTCGTATCCTTCCCCGCCTATGGATCAGGAGATGCTGAGAGGTTTTTCTGCACACTGGTTATCGCTTCGCTCTTTTTTGGGTTATATATGGCGAGATGATCGTCCGTGGATGAAGCTGCAGGTGGTGTTGACGTTTGTTTTTATGATCTTGGGACAGGTTTTGTTGGGGGTGGTGCCCTTGTTGTACAAGTGGCTGACGGACAGTTTGACGTCTTACGAGGAGGTGAGGTTTTCTGGGGAGTTGTTGTCTCCGGCGATGGTGGTTATTTTTTTGTTATTGGGAGTGGGGAGCATGAGGCTTTTGCAGTCTGTGTGCAGTGAGCTGAGTTCGTGGTTTTTTAATGAGGCACGCGTGGTGGCGACGCGAGATTTGGCGGTGGATGTATTTGCGCATCTTCATCGTATGAGCATGAGGTTTCACATAGACAGGAGGACGGGTGGACTGGCACGTGTGATAGAGCGTGGGGTGAGGAGCGTAGAGTTTTTGCTGACCTTTGTTCTTTTGAACACGTTGCCCTTATTTTTTCAGTTGGTGATATCGTTGAGTTTGATAGGGTATTATTTGGGTGTATGGATATCATTTTTTGTATTTTTGACATTGTGTATCTACATTTGGTTTACGTTTAAGGTGAGTGAGTGGCGTATGGGCTTGCGTCGAGAGATGAACAATCTGGACACGGATGCGAATGCGAAGGCGGTGGACAGTTTGATTAATTTTGAGACGGTGAGATATTTTACGAATGAGAAGTACGAGGTGGACAGGTTTTCTGATGTGGTGAGGGCGTACAATGGTTGGCAGATTCGTGTGGTGAGGAGTTTGTCGCTTTTGAACGTGGGGCAGTCATTTATATTGGCGGTGAGTTTGATGGTGGTATCCTTTGTTGTGGTGTTTGATGTGTTGGCGGGCAAGAAGACGGTGGGAGATTTTGTGATGTTGAACATGTATCTTTTGAGTACATTTTCTCAATTAGGATTTTTGGGCACGATATACCGACAGATTCGGCAGTCGTTGACGGACATGGAAGATTTGTTTTCGTTATTGAGGGAGGGGGTGGAGGTACGCGATGCTGAGGACGCGTTGGATTTGGAGTTGGTGAAGGGGGAGGTGTTATTTGATGGGGTGAAGTTTTCGTATGGGGGAGAGCGTGTGATATTGGAAGATTTTTC
>CAKMZR010000134.1 GCA_929200455.1 uncultured Alphaproteobacteria bacterium
GTACACTTACGAGACGGTATTGGATCGTTATCGCCTGAGGTATGGAGATGTCTACACGGGACACTATGGGGAGTGGTTTCAGTCGTGGTTGGTCTCGAAAGGTTGGGGTTGGGTTTTGCCGAGTCCGTGGTCTTACGAGAGGAATCGGGTGTTGTTGGAAGCGGAGACAGAAGCGCGTCGTGGAGGATATGGATTTTGGGGAGAGGGTTCGTTTGGGGTTGAGGATGCGTCTTTGTGGAACGAGGGTCAGGAGGGTTACAGGATGCTGAGGGGCGAGGTGGGTCGCATAGAGTATGTGGGAGATGACGTGTGGGAGATGACGTGGCGAGGTGTTCCGTTGTTGCAGGTGAGATTTGTATTGGGGCGTTATATGAGGGCTCCACGGGTGGGCGAGGTGGTGGAGGTGCGAGGATTTGTGGCGCGTCGAGAAGGTCGTGGTTATATGAGTCTGAGGAGTCACTATCAGTTATTGGATGGCGAGGGTCGACTCTGGTTTGATCGTCATGGAGCGGGGGGTGGGGGTTGATTTTGCGATTGTCGAAATATCCATCGAATGGGGATTCCTTGGAGGTTGAAGTGTTTTTGGAAGCTATTGGAGAGGTATCGTAGGTATGCGGGAGGCATTTCAGGAGTTCTATGTCCGAAGATGATGCAGGTGATGGGATTATTTTTGTACTGGGTGATGTAGCGAAGTTTGATTTGTTTTTTTTGGTTTGTGAGGGGGGGAGAATGTTTTTTGATGGTGTTTTGTAGCCATTGATTGAGCTCGGAAGTTTTGAGGGGCGTGGATGCTTTTCTGTGGAGTTCGAGTGCGGTTTTTGGGAGGGCATTGATATTGTATCCGGTGGAAGCGGATAGGGTGATGATGGATGGATTTCCGAGTATGGGCATGGCATTTTTTGCGCGTTCTCTGAGGGTTGAGAGGATGGAAGCGGAGAGATCTTTTGAGACGGTATCCCATTTATTGATGATGAGGATGATGGGGACTCCGGCTTCTGAGATGCGAGAGGCGAGGAGGAGGTCTTGTTTTTCGAGGAGTCCTGAGGGTTCGAGTAGGAGTGCGACGATGTGTGCATTTTTGATGGAGTTGAGGGTTTCTGTGACGGCGAGTTTTTCGACTTGGTCATGAGTTTTGGCGCGTTTTCTGACGCCTGCGGTATCTGTGAGGAGGAAGGGATTTTGGTTCCAGAACCAGAGTGAGGAGATGGCGTCGCGAGTGATTCCGGGTTCTGGTCCTGTGATCATGCGGTAATCTTGGAGGAGTTTGTTGGTGAGTGTAGATTTTCCGACATTGGGTCGTCCGATGATGGCGAGTTCGAGGGGTGGATTTTCGTCTTGTTGATTTTGGGTATTTTCGAGATTTTCTTGAGGTAATTTTTTGTGTATGGAGAGTAGGAGTTCGTCGATTCCGAGTCCGTGTGCAGCGGAGCAGAGGATGGGTTCACCGAATCCGAATTTGACGGATTGGTAGATGAGGTTTGGGTCTATGGCTCCTTCGGTTTTGTTGGCGACGAGGATGACGGATTGGGTTGATGAGATGAGGGCACGGGCGAGGGAGAAATCGAGGGGAGTGGGTCCGACTTTTCCGTCGAAGACGAAGAGGATGAGGTGGCATGATTTGAAGCTTGAGAGGGTATGTTGAAGTATTTTTTGTGAGAGTTCTTGGTGTTCTGATGGTGTGAGTCCGGGCGTATCTCTGAGGAGGAAGTGTTTGTGGGGGGAGAGGACGATGCCGTCGCGGATATCGCGGGTGACGCCGGGTCTGTCATGGACGAGTGCGCGCATGGCTCCGGTGAGTCGGTTGAAGAGGGTGGACTTTCCGACATTGACGCGTCCTGCAAGGGAGACGATGGGCAAAGATGGGTCTAGGTTCATGAGGGCATTAGGGAGAGGATGGGGGTATTGTGTCGTTTTGCGAGTTTTGTGAGGGATGGGGGTATGGGGGTTTCATGGATGACGGAAAGCGTGAGGGATGATGTGATGGCGAGATGTGCGTGTCCTTGGTTTTGTTGGGTCTGGATGAAGAGGGTGTAGTGAGGCCAAGAGGTTTGTTGGATAGATTTTTGTATCATGGCGTGTAGGACTTGAGGTTTCCAGAAGGCGAAGTGGGTTCCGCTGACGATGATTTGGGCACAAGCGTTTGAGGTTTTTGCGAGGGAGAATGTGCGTATGATGTCTTGGATTCCGAGGATGGTGCAGGGATGGGCGTTATGCGGAGGAGAGGTATTGGATGATGTCATGAGAGATGTCTTCTGGGGTGAGTTTGAAGTGTTGATAGAGTTCTTTTGCGGGAGCGGAGAGTCCGAAATCGTGGAGTCCGAAGAAGAGTCCCTTTTGGCTGATGATTCCTTCCCATCCTTGTATGGTTCCGGCTTCGATGACGAAGCGAGGATGATTCCCGAGGATTTGTTTTTGTGCATTTTGACGGAAGAGGTCGAGGCAAGGAACGGAGATGATGTGGGAGTGTACATTGTGTGCAGTGAGCATTTCAGCGGTACTGATGGCAAGGGCGACTTCTGTGCCTGAAGCGATGAGGGAGATGGTTTTATGTGAAGGTGAACCGACGGATTTGAGGAGGTAGGCCCCGGATGCGGAGAGGTTTTCTTCTTCGTATGATTCTCGGAGTGTGGGCGTGCCTTGTCTGGAAAGGGCGATGACGGAGGGTGCGTGCTCTGATGAGAGGGCGATATGCCAACATTCTGCGGTTTCGATGGGGTCGCAAGGTCTGAATACGAGGAGGTTGGGTATGGTACGAAGGGCGGCAAGATGTTCGACGGGTTGGTGGGTGGGACCGTCTTCGCCAAGGCCGATGGAGTCATGAGTTCCGACGAGGATGACGCGTAATTTCATGAGGGCGGCGAGTCTCAAAGCGGGTCGCGCGTAATCGGAGAAGGAGAGGAAGGTGCCGCCGTAGGGTATGATTCCGCCATGAAGAGCCATTCCTGACATGGCGGCGACCATGGCATGTTCGCGTACGCCGTAGTGTACATAGTTTCCGAGAGGATTTTGTTTTGAGAAGGTTTCGGAGTTGTCTGCACGGGTTTGGTTGGATTCTGTGAGGTCTGCGGATCCTCCTAGGAGTGTAGGGAATGAGGAGAAGCAGTGATTGAGTACGAGTCTGGAGGCGGCACGGGTGGCGATATTTTTTGGGTTTTCCACGAATTGTTTTTTGAGTGTATTGAGGGAAGTGGTGGAGGGTACGGAGGATGTGTTGCGGAGGGTATTGTGGATGAGGCTTTGTTGTTCTTGAGGCAGTGATTTGATATGTTTTTCCCAAGAGAGACATTTTTGGGAGCCTTGTTTTCCGATATTTCGCCATTGTTCGAGAGCTTTGGGATCGACGGCGAAGGGAGCATTTTCGAGTCCGAGAGCCTTTTTTGTGAGGGTGATTTCTTGTTCTCCGAGGGGGGAACCGTGTGAAGTGTGGCTTCCGGCTTTGTGAGGAGAGCCGTAACCGATGGTGGTATTGCAGATGATGAGGTGGGGTCGATGGTCTTGGTCTGTGCGTGAGAGGGCGTGATGGATGTCTTCGGGATTGTGTCCGTCTACGGATTGGACGTGCCACGAGCAAGCATCGAATCGTTTTTGGATATTTTCTGAGAATGCGAGGTCAGTGGGTCCATCGATGGAGATTTGGTTGGAGTCATAGAGTACGATAAGTTTTTCGAGTTGGTGATGTCCTGCGATGGAGATGGCTTCTTGTGAGATTCCTTCCATGAGGCATCCGTCGCCTGCGATGACGAAGGTTTTGTGGTTGATAATATTTTCGCCGAGTTTTGCACGGAGGTGTCGCTCAGCAAGAGCCATCCCGACGGCGTTTGCGAGTCCTTGTCCGAGGGGGCCTGTGGTGGTGTCGATTCCTGGGCATAATCCGTATTCAGGGTGTCCTGCGGTGATGCTGTGGAGTTGTCGAAAGTTTTTGAGTTGCTCGAGGGAGACTTCTTTGACTCCGAGGAGGTAGAGGATGCTATAGAGGAGGACGGAGCCGTGTCCGGCACTTAGGACGAAGCGGTCACGGTTGGGCCAAGAGGGATTGAGGGGGTCGAAGGAGAGGTGGGAGGCGAAGAGTACGCTTGCGACGTCAGCGATTCCGAGGGGCATACCGGGATGTCCTGACTTTGCGTTTTCGACGGCGTCTATGGAGAGGGAACGGATGGCACCTTGCAGCAGGGGAGAGTAAAGAGAATTCATGATGTATGGTTCAGTATTTTGGTTATGATGGTTGAGGAGGGTGATGAGATTTATGATTTGGGTTGAAGCTATAGTATTTTGAGTTTATTGCCAAGAATAATACTTTATAATGGGAGAGTGATTTTGAGGAGTTTTTGGAGATGGCGATAGAAGGACGAGGAGATGGAGATGGTTCGTGGCGGGATGTATCTTTTTATCTTTTGGAGTGTGAGCGAATATTGGAGGTGTGTGAGAAGTCGTATGAGCGTCGTAGGAGGTTGTGGATACAGGAGCGACTGGCGTTTATAGAGACGAATGAGGAGGTGGATAAGCTTTTGGTGGAGTTATTGGAGATAGGAGATGATTGATTATGGAGGATACGGATGAGGGAGCGCGTGAGTCTTTTTGGCCACAGTCATGATGTGGAGTGTGCTCCTGGAGATGTGGATCGGGTGAGGGAGTTGTCGTTTCTGTTGGAGTCGCGAATGAAGCGTTATATGGGTGAGGTCGCGGTGGACAACATGACGATGTTTACGGAGGCGTTATTGGTGACGGGACTTCGTATGGAGCAGGAATTGCGTACGAGGGATGGAGAGAGGGAAAGGGAGTTTGGTTTTGAGGAGCGTTTGGAGGAGATGGGGAGGCGTCTAGAGGATGTGGTTCGAGAGCGAGACAGTGTGCAAGATAAGTATGATGAGTTGAAGTTGGAGGGGGAGTCTGTGTTGAAGCGTGTTCGTGTTCTTGAGGAGGGATTGGGGAGGCTATTGAGGAGGATGGAGGGAGATGCGGATGGAGGGGTTAAGTGAGGGATGTTTGAGATTATAGTGTTATCGCTAGGCGTGAACATGCTTTCGACTTTTATAGCGGTATGTATG